>JAFTHR010000199.1 GCA_017457345.1 Clostridia bacterium
ACTTCCTTTTCAGACATCTTTGCAACAACTGCTTCTGCAAGACGGTCGTAATCCACGTCCGGAGCGGCGAGTTTGCTAGCCACAAGGTCTGCAAGGCGTTCGTAATCGATTTCCATAGAAGGTTCGGGTACGGCAACTTTGCTAGCCACAAGGTCGGAAAGTTTATCGTAGTCAAGTTCAGGGAGAACTTCTTCGGGAACTTTTACCTTTTCGGCAATCTTATCGGAAAGGGTTTCAAAATCAAAGCCTTCGGAAATGCCTTCCACGATTTTATCAACGTTTTCGCCGTCGATCACCACTTCGTAAGCAAAATCGTCTTCTTTGCCCATTTTTTCAACAACGAGTTCGGCAATCGTTTCGGGATTTACCGCGTCGGTTGCGGAACTATTTGCGATCATTCTTTCAATACGATCGTAATCAACCTTGTCCTGATACGGCAACGATTCTACCACTTTTTCGGCAGACCCGTAAATAATTCTATCGTAATCAACTTCTGCCGCAACTTCCGCGGGTTCTTCCGCTTCTTCCACGATGGATTCTTCCGCATCTTTTTGCTCGCGCAAGATTTCAAGCACGCGATCGCCCACTTCTTCCACGATACGGCTATAATCTACGTTCTCCGCAACGGGGATCGCTGCAACCGCCGAGAGCACTTGTTGGTTTTGTTCAGCAAACGCCGCTTCCGCTTTTTCCGAAACGGACTCGGAGAGTTTTTCGTAGTCGAGTTCTTCGTAAACGGGAATCGAATCAACAACTTTATCTTTCACCATTTCAGAAACGGTATCGTAGTCCGTTTCGTCGCCTTTGTTGTTCAACAACTTGAGTTGTTGCTCAATTTCTTCGAGTACGGCGAGTTTTTCTTCAAGCGCGTCGATTCTTTCGTTCAACTTAGCGGATACGTCTTCGTAAATCGCTTGGTTTTGTTGATATACGTACTTCATTTCGTTCGTAATCGAATCAACGGATTTTGCCGCGCTATCTGCCGCAGACGCCGTATCCTTTTGGATCGAATCGTACATAGAAGAACTTTGAGCCGCCGTGAACTTCATTTCGTTCAACAACTCTTTCTTCATTTTTTGCAGGTCGCTATTAACGCTCCGATAGAGCCCTTCGACCATAAGCGCCATTTCCTCCGCAGGCGTCATTTGATCCATTACGTTGTTCGTTTTGTTATCCGACATATCACACCTCGTTATAATTTTTTCGTCGTTTATTCTTCCCGTAAAAGCCGCTCCAACGCACACGCGCGTTAATCAAGCACACTTTTATACATTATCGATTATAGCACATCTTTTTCGCTCGGTCAAGAGTTTTCGTTAAAAAAATTGCCCGCAAACGGTTTTTTTTGCATATTTTTTTGGAAAAACCGCGCCCTGCCCCCGTCTTTTACGGTTTTTACACCAAAAAACGGCTCTTGCGCTTGCACGCAAAAACCGTTTTTCTTTTATCTCTTTTCTTCTCCTTTCTGCTCTCCTACGGATAGCGTTCCTTCTTTTACTCCTTCCGAAAGCGGATTTGCCTTATCTTCACCCTTTAACTTGGATAAATACGCCGCATACTCCGCTTCGCTAATTTTCGGCACTTTCCCTTCTGCTTTCGAGGCAATTTTTCTCATAACACGTTCTCCTTTATAAGGTTTTGTTATGAGTATGCCCGCAGAAACGGACTTTTATTCCACCTACTTTATAGCAAAATACACAAAACGCCGCCCTTTCCTTCGTTTACGATACGCCGAAGCGTACGCCGCATTTTTTGTTGCAATTCGGGTGGCATTGCTTGCGATTTTTTGCAAAGTTCGTCGTACGCCAACGTTTTTAAACTCTTGCCAAAAATGTTGGTATCCCACACCTTTTCCCGCTCGTTTTCATAACTTTCCAGCGTACTTTGCAGGAAACTTTCTCCCTGTTCTTTAAGCCCGATTATCGGGCTAACGTCTCCCGAAACGTCTACTCTAACGATATGATAACTATCCGCGCACGCCTTAAATCGAACGCCATACCCTGCGCCTTTTTTCATCAATTTCGGCTTTTCAAGATCCATTTCCGCCGAGTCTGGATATACCACGCCGTAGCCGCTTTCTTGGGCGGAAAGGAAAGCAGACTTCACCTTGTCGTATTCCCGCTTGCCTTTGACAAGCGTGCACACGAACTCCATCAGTTCCTTTTCCCCGCAAACGCTTTCGCCGCAGCGCTCGCTAAGCACTTCGTAGAATACGCCGTCTTTTACCGAAAGATCGATCTCCGCACGCCCTTTCCCTAAATCCATTTTCACCGAATCGGGATTGTTGAACTTATCTTCTTGCCCAAACACGCTTTCTAAGGCAAAACAATCTTTCATTTTTAAAAGCGTGGGCGCAACGGCTTTAATTTTTTCTAAAAGCGCGCAAACGAGCCCGTTTTCTTGCGGCAACGCTTGCACCCATTTCGGCAACTTCACGTCTAAGGACAAAAGCGGGAATTCAAAAAGCGCTTTTTGCATTACTTGGAAAATTTCCCCTTCCGTCATTTCTTCGGCGTTCACCGCCACCACCGAAACGCCGTACTTTTCTTCGAGCGCGGCACGCAGCCCTTCGCTTTTTTGCGGCTTTTTACAGTTGAGAAGCACTACGAACGGCTTCCCTATTTCTTTGAGTTCTAAAACCGTTTTTTCTTCCGCCTGCACGTAGTTTTCCCGCGGTAAATCGGTAATACTCCCGTCCGTAGTCACTAATACTCCGATCGTAGAATGTTCGCGAATCACCTTTTGCGTGCCGATCGCCGCCGCTTCCGAAAAAGGCATAGGCGCTTCTTGCCACGGCGTTTTTACAAGACGAGGCTTGCCGTCTTCGGTAAAACCGCTTGCGCCGTCCACCGCAAACCCCACGCAATCCACGAGCCGCACGGACGCCGTTGCCGCTTTCCCCACGGTAATTTGCACCGCTTCGTTCGGAACGAACTTCGGCTCGGTGGTCATCACCGTTTTCCCTGCCGCCGACTGCGGCAGTTCGTCGGTCATTCTCGCCCGCGCGTTCGGATCAGCCGACGGAATTACGAGTTTTTCCATAAACCGCTTGATAAACGTAGATTTACCCGTGCGCACAGGGCCGACCACGCCGACGTAAATATCACCGTTCGTGCGGCTTGCAATATCTTCGTAAACGCTATAATTTTCCATCCATAACCTCCAAAATCCGCGTGTTCTTTGCGAAAAACCCGCAAAAAAACTCCGCATTGTCGCTTAGGACTAATATATGCGGAGAATTTGTCGGTTATGAAATTTTTTCGGCGTTTTTAAGAAACTTCTTCGCTACGGACGCGAGCGTCTTCTACCGCCACGTAATCTTTATCGCCGGAAAAATCGCGCGATTCGTTGTATTCTCCACCGAGCGCTTCAATGGCGTATTTTAATTCTTGAAACACAACGAATCCTATCGATTCGTCTTGAATGCGGTTATACAAAAACGGCAAAGCGCGCTCGTCTCCATACGCCGCTAAATAACTTGCGTGGAGGGGTAAATTTTCTTCGTTTGAACGGAATTCTTCTAATAAAATTTTGAAAATCTCGTCCTCTTTTTCTTTTACGCGGGAAAGAATTTCGAGCATATACTCTTTTGCCTTTCCTTCCTTATAATAAGAAAGGGCGCGTTCTTTCACGGCGTCGGCAGCGAACTTAAACACTTCCGTCACTTCGTCCTGCACGTCTTTCGATACTCTATCTTCAAGCAAAATCGTAAAATACTTATCGTACGCACGCTCGTCGTCGGCGATAAGATGCAACGCATACGAAACGGTGGACTCGTCGTTTGAGTCAAGAAGCGGCAATAATAAGGAAGTGCAATCCCGCCGCTCCATTTCCGTGCACAAAAATTCCGGAACGGGAACGCCCTGCTCTAAATGCGCTTTTAACGTTTGCGCAAGTTCTTCGTCCGTCATTTTCTCGTAGTATTCTTTCGGTGTGCACTTTACTTTGGCTACGTACGTATCTCCAAACTTTTTATAAAGTTTGGGGATAATTTCTTCCCATTGCCGTTCGCTATATTTTTCGGCGTTTTCTTCCATAAATTGAGAAAGTTTCTCGTCGAACATCTCGTCAAAATCAATTAGTTTCATCTTCCTCTCCCATAAACCGGCGGTAAATACTTAATAGTTTTGCAACGCATTCTTCGTTGCCTTCGAACACTTGTACAACCTTTTCTACAGGCAATTTGAGCGCACCCACCTTTGCGCAAAAATAAATGGCGCACGCAGTAGATTTTTCGTCGTCAAAAAGGTCTTCTTCTCCAACGAGCGAAACGTTCAAATACAAGTCTTCCGCGGCGGTAGCAATCGCATCTCCAAGCCCTTCTTTTAAAAGGGCAAACCTTGAAAATACGCTGGCGTACGCCGATAAAAACTTCTTTCTCTTCTTTCTGCCGATTTCAATTTTATACGTTTGAATTTCACGGTATACGTCGTATAACACCACGCCGAACTCGTTATCTCGGTTGCGCATACACAACCCGTTAATAATTTCGATTTTCAGGACTTCTTTCACTTCGTTATCAAGCAAAATTTCCCGTAAAAAATTGTCGCACTCGGCGTGTTCGGCAACCATTATGGCAAGATACTGCAAATCGTAGTCCATGCCGTCCAACTCGTCGAAACACCAACGCAAAGCACCCCGTTTTTCTAGTTCTTTACCCGCTTTTTTCGCTTCGCTTTTCGGCATTGCGCTAACTTGCAAAAATTCCGCTAATCGGCGTTCTCTCTCCGCTTCCGGCAGACGGTAATAATAGGTGATATCCACTTCGAAAAGCGCAGGAGCATTTTCTTCTATCTCTAAAAAAGAGAACCCTTCGCCGTTCGCATCTTTCCAACGAACCGATTTTTTAATTTCTTCTAAATAATACTTGGCAACCGCGGCGTTTTCGTAGATCGCGCAAAGTTTTTCAAGCGCGCGGATAGACTTTTCTATCTTGCCGCATTTATACGCCGAAACGGCTTGAAAATAAAGCGTTTTCACGTCGTACGGCATATCCTTTTCCACTTCGCAAAGCAGTTCGTGTGCCTGCTCGTGTAAACCTGCTTCGCAAGCGACCGTTGCCACTTTGAACTTTTCTTCCGTATTTTTCAGTTCAAACGAACAAAGTTTCTCGGCAATTTTTCGGCACTCTTCCGCCTTCCCTTGTTCTAAATAGACGGCGGCAAGCGTGGTGTACGGCTGCGGTTTTTCAGGATACAACTCCACTAGTTCTAAACTGATTTTTTCCGCCTCTTCTATCTTCCCTTCTAAAAGATAAGCAACCGCTTGCATCTCTCTTGCCGAAGAGTATTCTTTTGTTCCAAACGGGACAACGGAAAGCGCTTCAATAGCGCGCCGGCAATCCCCTTTTTTGAGCCGCGCCGCACCTTCTTCCATCTCCTTGGAATAATCGGCTTGTTCGGGGGGATAAACCACGCGAAAAAGGCTCTTTTTCGGCTTGGAAAACGCTTCTATGATATCTTCTTTATACTCTTTGGAAATCATAGCGTCCGCGTCCATTAAACGGTCGTAATAATAGGCGGCGTGCTCCTCGTCGGAAAGGGCTAAATAATTGCCCGCCAAGCCTTCGTATACGTCCGCAAAATCTTCCACGGCGCAATTATCGAGCACCTTGTACCAACACTTTATGGAAAGCGCGTGCAATCCCATTGCCTCGTACACGTCTGCAAGATGGACGTTTGTATCCACGTCCTTCCCGAAGATCTCCCGCTCTCTTTGGATATAACGAAGCGCCGCAAGAAAATCTCCCTTTTCAAACGCCTGCTCTTCTAATCGGTTGAGCCGTTTACGGTACTGTTCAGTTTTTAAAAACTCCTTTTCCGTCACCCGTTATTTCCCTTTTAAAAACATTTCGTCGGCATCTTTTTCGCCGAATTCATAGTCTGTATTACAGTAATGGCAATGCACGCGCACCGCGCCGTCTTCGCGGATAATTTTCCGCATTTCAGCTTCTCCAAGCGAGAGCAAAACGCCTTGCAAATACTCCCTGGAACAGTTGCATTTATACTCCGCGCGCCGCTCAACGAGTGCCGACAACGCGTACTCTTTTTTCACCGCCGAAAGTCCTTCTTTTTTCACTCTTGCAAGCAAAGCTTGCAATTCTTCACCGCTCGGCAAATTTTTTAAAACGGACTCTTCCGCAAACGGCAAAGGTTGAACGGCGACGATCCCAGCATAACTTACTTCGCCTTTTTCATCCGTTTCCACGCAAGTTTCCACGTGCGTAGGCAGTTGCTCACTCACTTTAAAATACTGCGAAAAATCTTGATCGGGCGTACCGCCGGTTAACTCGCAAAGCCCCACGAACGGTCTACTATACCCGTCGTCACGAATCACGGTAATCGTACCCTCTCCAAATCCTTCCAAGTCTTCAAAAAAAGGCTCGAACGCACCGCGAACACGCAAATGATAGCCACCGGAAACACTCACGTGCAACCTATTCGATTTAATTTCCGCGGATACCTGCCCCTGCCTTTCTTTTAAACAAGCGCTTAAATACGCGCCAAAACACAAGGCGCGCACGAAAGTGTGTCCTTCCGCTCCTTTTAATAGATGCAAACGGTATGCTTCTTGGGCAATTTCCGTGCAATCAATGATCGTCAACGATACCTGCTCGTTGAAGATTAAGCCGCGTAAAACGTTGTTCACCGCTATCTCCTTTTTGCCAGGAAACAAATTCGATCGCTCGTTTCCTTTTCTTCTCCTAAAAACCCTTCTACGCAAAGCGTTTCAAAACCCGCTTTCTCCAACGCGCCAAGAATTTCTTCTTCTCGATAAATATACTGCACGTGGCGCTCGTCGCTACGATCAAACGCACCGTCTTGGCGGCGGGAAAACACCGTCACGTCTAGCGTGGCAACGTCCCCCTCCACGCGGTTAAAGGCAAGGTAAGTGACGTCTTCCCGATCGTCAACGCTAACAGTATCTGCAATTTTTTGGCGGAACTTGCGTTCGGAACTCACGTCAAATACGAATACACCGCCTTTTTTGAGCGCACCGCTCACGTTTTTAAACGCCGAGATCAATCTTTCTTTGGGAATATAATTCACAAGATCGTTTATCGCCGTGGCAAAATCAAACCTGCGCGGCAATTTCGTTTTGGTGATATCCGCCAAAACGTATTCACAACGCACCCCCGCTTTCACCCCTTCTTTTTGCGCAAAATCTAGCATTTGCGGCGAAACGTCTAACCCCGTTGTTTGATAGCCGTTTTTTTGCAAAACGCGGGTGAAATAACCGCCGCCACAGCCGATATCTACCCCCACGGAAAGCGAAAACGGTTTTAACTTTGCAATTAAATACTGCGACCACTTTTCATAGCCGCAGTCGTCGTTTAGATATTCAAACCAAGGGGCAAGGCCGGAATATGCCTTACGTTTTTCCATATACACTCCTTCCCCGATTATTGCCCAAGCATTTTCGGCGGTTTACGCTTTTTCTTTTTGCCCTTTGCATCCGTTTCGTCTTGCAAAGCAAGTTCGCGTTCCGCAAACGCTTTGTTGTATTCAACGTACTTAGTATCGTTTTTGTGTTCTTCTACGTACGCTTCGGTGTCGTCGAAAATTTGTTTTTTGCTTTCGCGTAATTTCTTCAAGTCTTCACGCGAGAACGACGCGGGAAGTTCGTACACTACCAACTCGTCGTCTATCGGTTTCATAGGGCGGGAGGCAAGTTGAGATTTGCCGAGCGTTAAAATCGCGCGTTCGTATTCAAGGGCAGACTCGCTTTCGTCGATACCCGCTTTCGTGCCGTCCTTATTATAAAGCCCACGAGCAACGCGAGCGCCTTCAATTTTCGGGTTAATATATTTATCGAATACCCATTGCGAGAAATCGAGCCACACAAGAAGCGCAAACGCCGCACCGAACACCGCAACGGCAAAAATGCCGAGCGCCGTGGCAAATTCCCCTTCAAAGAAGAGTGGAATAAAGGGTGCTAACGCAATCACGCCGAAGAAAATGGTTTGCGGGAAGGTACCGATCGCAATCAAGAACGCATTTTTAAGCAATTTAAAGAACGGTTGCGTGTAGTTTACGCTTATGGAAATCATCCAAAAGGACATCATTGTGCCGATAGCAAGCACCGCATAACTAAGAATTTTGGAAATGACAATCCAAACCTTGGAGAACCCTTCCACGTCTACGTTCATTGCAATGGTAAAATCGGCAAAGTTTACAAAACTTTTCGTCACGAGCAAAACCGTGGAGAAAAACAACGCCGTTTGGAGAGCGTTTTTATAATTGAGTTTCACGCCGTGCCAAAAATCGCTGGTGACGAACACGCCTTCCGTCCACACCATATTACGGATAACGTACATCCCGCCTGCAAGCCCTACCGCCGAAACGAAAGAGGTGAGAATGACGAGTGCAAACATAATAAGTTCCGTTTGCATTACGATCATTTCGGAAACGCCTTGCAAGTTGGGGGAAGCAGGATAGCCTATGCCGAGGTTCGCACCGAACGGGTACGTAATTCCGTTTGCTTCTTGCAAGAAATTCATTAAAATAATAACGGCAAACAACGGGATAAAGAATAAAAGCGTTAAAAGGTTCGCCTTTACGAGTTTGCCGAAATTGCCTTTAAAAATATCGAAAAAGAGTTGGAAACGGTTGGTCGGCAAGGTAGTTCTTGCATACTCTTCACTTCTCTCTTTCCCTTCTAATAAACGAGCCACAAAGCCCTTTTTTTGTTGTGCCATAAAAACTCCGTGCGCACGCAAAACGCGCTATAACCGTTAGTCGGCCGCCTGTAAGGCGCCACCAAGTTCTATTTTACTACAATTCCGTGATTTTTTCAAGGAAAATCCAAGAAAAAATTGAAATAAAATTAAGAACTTATAAAAAATCTTTGACATTTGCGTTTTCTTGTGCTACAATGAGAGCGTTAAATAGAGGAGCGGGCGAACATTAGTACGCCGCCGCAAAGGAAAATACACGGAAATTTTTCCCGCGGCGAACGGAAAGGGTATCTCCGCCGAAGCGCGGAGCATTCCGTACCGCGCTGGGCACACGGGAGAACACCTGTGTGACTGTCACCGTTCGTGAAGTGCTATTTACCATCTTTTTGGGCGCGCATTTTCAAGGACGGGGTTTCCGTCCTTTTTTTACGCATTTCATCTTTAAGGAGTTTATCAATATGAAACAGTACAACGTAGGCGTTATCGGTGCAACCGGTATGGTAGGACAACGGTTTATGCGGTTGCTCGCAAACCACCCTTGGTTTAACGTGAAGGTGCTTGCGGCTTCTTCCCGCTCGGCAGGAAAACCGTACGTGGAAGCCGTGGGCGATAAATGGGCGTTCGATTGCGAAATCCCCGCAAATCTCCGCGATTTAGTGGTGATGGATGCAGAAAAGGACGTAGACGAAATTGCAAGCAAGGTGGACTTTGTGTTCTGCGCCGTAAATATGGATAAAGCAAAAATTCGCGCGCTTGAAGAATTATACGCAAAGAAGGAAGTTCCCGTAGTTTCGAACAACTCGGCACACCGCTTCACACCGGACGTACCTATGATCATCCCCGAAATCAACGCCGATCATTTGAACGTTATTAGCGCTCAAAGAAAGCGCTTGAATACCAAACGCGGCTTTATCGCCGTTAAATCCAACTGCTCGTTGCAATCCTACGTGCCCCTTTTGCATCCCCTTCAATCGTTCGGCGTGCAAGAAGTGGCGGTTTGCACCTATCAAGCCATTTCGGGCGCAGGTAAAACGTTCAAAACTATGCCTGAAATTCTCGATAACGTAATCCCCTATATCGGCGGCGAAGAAGAAAAGAGCGAAAAAGAGCCGTTAAAAATTTGGGGACAAGTACAAGGCGGTGAAATCGTTTCCGCAAACGAACCGAAAATCACGGCGCAATGCTTGCGCGTTCCCGTATCCGACGGGCACACGGCGGCGGTGTTCGTAAAATTCGATAAAAAGCCTACGAAGGAAGAAATCCTTTCGGCGTGGGCGAACTTCAAGGGCGAACCGCAAGAACTTGCCCTTCCCTCTGCCCCCGCTCAATTTATCCGCTACTTTGAAGAAGACAACCGCCCTCAAGCCAAACTCGATAGAAACGAAGGCAACGGTATGAGCGTTTGCGCGGGTAGATTGCGCGAAGATAGCGTGTACGATTATAAGTTCGTTGGACTTTCCCACAATACCTTGCGCGGTGCGGCAGGCGGCGCGGTATTGCTTGCGGAATTGCTCGCAGCAAAAGGCTATTTCGACTAAACTCACAAATTTAGGAAATATAACATATCCATAAAACAGGAGGAAACGCATGAAAGGATTTTTCAAGGGTAGCGCAACCGCGCTCATTACCCCTTTTAACGAAGAAGGCGTAAATTACGAAGTACTTGATCAACTCATTGATTTTCAAATTGAAAACGGCACGGACGCCATTGTGTTTTTAGGCACGACGGGCGAACCTTCCACTATGTCCTTCGCCGAAGAACACGTGATGATGGAACACGCCGTTAAAAAGGTGGCTAAGCGCGCAAAAGTCATCTTCGGTTGTGGCAGCAACTGCACCGCAGATGCCGTAATGACGGCGAAAAAAGCCGAATCGCTCGGCGCAGACGGTTTACTTGCCGTCACCCCTTACTATAACAAGTGCACGCAAAACGGTTTGGTAGAATACTACCGCGCCATTTGCGAAGCGGTTTCTATTCCCGTTATCGCGTACAACGTTCCCGGGAGAACGGGCGTGGAGATCCAACCCGCTACAATGGATAAGATCGCAAACATCCCCAACATTGCAGGGATTAAGGATGCCGGCGGCAATATGAGTAAAACCATGGAAACGCTGCGCCTTGTGAGAAATAGATGCGACGTGTACTCGGGTGAAGACGCCCTTAACTTCCCCATCCTTGCCGTTGGCGGCGTTGGGGTAATTTCCGTGCTTTCTAACATTGCGCCGAAAGAAGTAAAAGAACTTTGCACGTTGGTTCAGGCAGGCAAACTTGCCGAAGCGGCTGCGCTTAACGATAAACTTTTGCCCGTGGCAAACGCTTGCTTTATCGAAGTGAACCCCATCCCCGTGAAAGCGGCGGTAAATATGCTTGGTTTCAACGCAGGTACACCCCGCGCACCGCTTACAGTGATTGAGCCCCAAAACGCCGAAAAACTCCGTAGCGCTATGCAAGCGTTCGGTTTGGAGACGAAATAATGGAAAAAACGAGAATTATCATTTGCGGCGCGTGCGGTAAAATGGGCGGAAACGTACTCTCCCTGCTCCTTGGCGACGACGAAGCGGAAGCGGTTGCAGGCGTAGATTTGTACCCCAGAGAAATCGGCGTGCCCGTGTATAAAACCTTTGCCGAAGTGCAAGAACAAGCGGACGTGATTATCGACTTCTCCTCTGGAGAAAATCTTGTGGAACGGTTAGATTATGCAAAAACAAACGGGCTCGGTATCGTGCTCGCTTCCACGGGCTTTACCAAAGAAGATTTGGCGCTTATCGACGAATACGCCAAGTCCACCGCTATCTTTAAAACGGCAAACCTTTCCCTGGGCGTAAACTTAATGCAAGCCCTTTGTAAAGCCGCAGCACAAGTCCTTGGCGACAATTTCGACGTGGAAATTATCGAACGCCACCACAATTTGAAAAAAGACGCTCCCTCCGGCACGGCGTTAATGCTTGCCGATAGCGTGAACGAAGCGTTTGACAATCAAAAAAGGTACGTAAACGGCAGAGAAGGTATCGTTGGCGCAAGAACAAAAGCGGAAATCGGTATTCACGCCGTGCGCGGTGGAACGATTGTTGGAGAACACGAAGTAATGTTCGCAGGGGAAGATGAAACAATCACCATCACCCACACAGCAACGAGCAAGCGCGTGTTCGCGGCAGGCGCAATCCGCGCGGCAAAATTCTTAAAAGGAAAGCCCGCAGGATATTACCAAATGAAAGATTTATTAAGCGAATAAAAATTGCCAAACCCCGACCTATGGTCGGGGTTTTTCTTTATAAAGCGATTAAGTTTCCATAAGTCCTGCCGCACGGAGCGCCGCTAAAATCTCGTTGATCTTAGCCGCATTGCTTTCCGTTGTAGCATCCGTAGCAACGGCGTCTGCAACAGCAGCGGCAGGCGTCACAACGCCAGGTTCACCCTGAGGACCTTGAGGACCTACTTCGCCCTGCGGACCTTGAGGTCCAGGTTCTCCTTGCGGACCTACTTCGCCCTGAGGTCCTTGAGGTCCAGGTTCTCCTTGCGGACCTACTTCGCCTTGAATACCCTGGATACCTTGTTCGCCTTGAACGCCTTGGAG
>JAFTHR010000200.1 GCA_017457345.1 Clostridia bacterium
AATTTCGCTCGCCACTACTCTCGGAATCACTTGTGTTTTCTTTTCCTCCGGGTACTTAGATGTTTCAGTTCCCCGGGTTCCCCTCCTATAACTATGTGTTCATTATAGGATAATGCAGCATTGCCTGCATTGAGTTCCCTCATTCGGATATCTACGGATCGCAGGATATTTGCTCCTCCCCGTAGCTTTTCGCAGCTTGTCACGTCCTTCTTCGGCGCCATGTACCTAGGCATCCTCCGTAAGCCCTTTGTAGCTTGATCTTTCTCTCTTCTACTCGTCTTCTCGTTCGAAAATTCTATATTTTTTACTCGGCTAATTTCGTTTCGCTTTTCTCTTAGGCTTCGACTTCTCTCGTCCTACGTCTTCTTGCTCTATTAACCAAATTAGCTTTACTTTTCTTAAAATATGAAAATTTTGCCTTTTCGTACTTGCATTATATATTTCTATATAATACTTTCTCGTTTTTTTGCTATGCAGTTGTAAATCTTCGTGGCTCTTTCAACAGAAAGAGTGCTTGCTCAAAAAGCCTCTTTTCGAGCGACAGCTTATATATAATAGCATTTGCCAAAAATAAAGTCAAGCGTTTTTTTTCGTTTTTCAAAAAAAATTAAAACTTTTTTAGAAATTAAAAACACTCGAAAAAACGTGCTTTTTTTACCCTTTTTTAGCCGTCTATTATTAATGTGCGCCTACGCGCGTACGCGCGCGAATTATCTACATCCGCTACAGGTTTTACAGTTCCCCGAGCATTTTTTGCTTTGCGTGCCCGTGGAAGAATACATTGTACCAGAATAATCCCTTGCCGTTGTACCGCCACATTCGGGACATTTCACCTCGTCCTTATGCGATTGCACAAGTTCTTCGAACCGTTTACCGCAATGAACGCATTTATACTGCAAAAAAGGCATTATTCTCTCCTCCGTTTATTCTTCACTTGTTTCGGGGTACGAATACGCACTTTATCCGTCATACGCACGAGCAACACCGAGCAAAAAACGGTGAGCAGTACGCAAACGCCAAGTACAATCCAAAATTCTATGGAACTACCCGTTTCGCTATTCATTCCAAACGGCAGTTTCACGTTCATCCCTAAAAGCCCCGCAATGAGCGTGGGAATCGCAACCAAAATCGTGATAATCGTAAGGCGCTTAACCACGTTATTTACGTTGTTCGAGATGACTGAACTGAACGCATCCATCGTCGTTTTCAAAATATCGCGGTAAATCGAACACATTTCCACCGCTTGTTTGGTTTCGATTAACACGTCGTCGTACAAATCTTTATAAGTTTCGTTCGATTGCACCGATTCCAAACGGGATAAACGACCGTATACGGACGTGTTTGCCGAAAGGGACGTGGAGAAATACACGAGCGCATCCTGCAAACCAAGAAGTTCGATTAACTCTTGATTACGCATAGACTTATGCAATTCCGCTTGCAGCCGCAAGGACTTTTTATCGATTTGTTTGAGCAAATACGAGAAGCGTTTTGCATTTTCTAACAAGAAGTTTAAAATGAAATCGATCGGTTTTAAAACGGATACGCGCGTACGGTTGGAATGGAATCCTGAAAGGACGGCGTTCGGTTGCAACGAAACCGTTACGATACATTTACTATTATAGATAATAGCAACGGGGATCGTGGTGTACGTATCGCCTTCTTCTGCGTCCATCATGATAGGGCTGTCCACGATATACATGGTTGCATCTTCATCCACTTCCACACGAGCAGATTCCTCTTCGTCGAGCGCAGCCTTAATCATTTCTTCGGGGATCGCGCTGAACGAGCAAACGTCCTCTACCTCGTCGTCCGTCGGGTTGATGAGTTCAACCCAGCAACGGCTTTCGAACGTTTCGATTTCTTTGATTTTTAATTCTTCACTTTTATAGAACTTAATCATAGGAAATACCGCCTTTTTTCTCTTTTTTGCGTGGTTTTTGCGCTATTTTTACACAAAAAAGAGCGTAAAAAAACACACGGGAAAAACCGCCCGTGCGTTAAAACTCTTTATAAATGATTATAAAAGCGTTTGTCCGTTCACTGCACGGCGGGTTGTTTTTTGATTGTCAAGGTACTTCGGTTGTCAGAGACAGCGTCCATTTTTACTCCTTTTGCAATACGGTTTTATTCCGCTTGCTTTTTTATTATACCCTTATTCGCCCCTTTTGGCAAGTGTTTTGAAAAACTTTTTTTTACTTTTTTTATAAAATGACCTTCCCCTCTAAAAAACTCTCAAAAAAGCCCGCTACGTCTGCTCCCGCCTTCTCGAAACAGCCGATTAAATCTTCTGGCGTGGTTAAACGGAACTTATGCTCGGCATAATAACGGCTTAACCCTGCAAAAAAGCGTTTTTCGCCCACCCCTGAGCGCAAAAAATCGTACATCACCACGCTTTTATCATACGCCACCGCCCGATACTCGTATCCACTTGCAAATTCCGCGATCGGCTTGCGCATCTTTGTGTTTGTTTCCTTCTCTAACGCCGCGTACGTGCTAAAATACGACCGATACTCCGTTAAACTCGCCTGTACGAGTTCTTCGCGTGAATACCCGTAATCGCCGTGCGATTCAAAAAATAAAACGGTAGAATACTCCGCCAAGCCTTCATCCTGCCAGGCGTTTTCAATTTGGTTGCTCCCCACCGCCGCATACCACCATTGATGCGCCGTTTCGTGCACGACCGTTTTTATTTCGTTCTCCGCCTGCTCGTTTACGGACAGCATGGAAAGCGCGGGATATTCCGCCCCTGCCGCCGCCATAGAAACGCGCACGAGAGAAAACGTGGAATAGGCGTATTCCCCAAACTGTTCATTAAAAAAAGCAAACGACTCTTTAAGTGCACCAAACGCTTTTTCCGTTTGCTCAGGCGTTTCCCCTTGCAATCCGTAATAGGATAAGAGTTTGCCGCAAACCTTTTCTTCACGCACGAAAAATTCTTTGGAGAGCACCACGGCAAAATCGCGCGACGAAAGAACCTCAACAGAGCAAACCTTTTTGCTCTCTAACAGCGATTCTTCTATAAGAGCACCGCTCGCCACCGCAACGTACTCTTTTGGAACGGTTAAGTGCACAACGTAATCGGCGCATTCCGAAACGAACGGGTCTCCTTCGCCGAAATACGCACACTCGTAGAATCCGTTTGAATAAGCGCATAAAACGGGGTAAAAATTCCCTAAATTCACCGTTCTTTCCCCCACGCCGGTGCGGTGATTTATACTCGCTAAAACGGTGATAAAACTAACGTCTAGCACGATAGAATCTTCTGGATAAAGCGGCGTTTCCAAATACACGCGAAGTAAGTTTTTATCCACTCCCGTAATTTCCCAACTCTTTCCGCCCACAACGCTCGTCACGTTGATTTCCCCATAACTTTCCCCCGCGTAATACGCCGCCGATTTTTCTGCGGCAGGAACGGGGCAATACGCCGATTCCTTTCTAAACGCGTTTGGATACAGGTTAAAATCCAAATGCTCTATACACTCTTGGGTAAGGTTTTTATATTCCACCTTTTGCGTGGCGCATAGGCTTTGATTTTCAGGGACGTATTCCGCCTTTATCTCGTACCTGCACCCCACTTTTTCTTGCTTTTTACAGGAAGAAGTAGGCAATAAACACCCAAAAATTAACGTGCAAAAAAGAAAAAAAACGACTCTCCGTTTCATACCCATACTCCGTTTGCTTTATCAAAGTATTGTATGATAAGACGAGCCGTTTTAGACCGTTTGTGTTTCTTATTTTTCTTCCAACGTTAAATAGCCGTTTGGATCAACGTTTTCACCGTTTACTAAAATCTCGAAGTGCAAATGCGAGCCATCTTTATACTCGTCGCCCGTTGCTTCGGAAACGGTTGCAATCACTTGACCGCGCGCCACGCTATCCCCTGCCTTTAAGCCTTCTACCGCGTTTACGAAACGGTAAACCGACTTCACGCCGTTGCCGTGATCAACGGTGATTTCCGTGCCCGACAATAAGTCCGACGTGTAAATGCTTTCTACCGTACCTTCTTGCGAAGCAAGAACTTGCGTGCCTTCTTCCGCAACAAAATCCACGCCTACGTGCTCGTAGTAGTTGTTCAACGTTTGGTTATGGAAAAAGCCATAATCATTCGAAACGGAAACGGATTCTACGGGCAATAAAAAGTCCTCGAAATCCACGCCTTCGGTCGGTTTGTCCACGTCTGGATTCACCACTTCGCCGCCTTGATTGCCGCCTACGGGCGCAGAAGCCGAAGGGCCGTTATCCGTTGAAACGGTGACGGAATCCTTTTTTGCTACGGCAGCCGCCGTTACGATTACCACGATTGCCAGCACCGCCGCCGTTAACGCAAACGCCGTGTAGGTATAAAAACGCTTATCTTTTATAACGCGTTTGCTTTGTTCGCCTTGTTTCTTCATTTTTTCTATCCTCCAAAAATCAGGTTGTAGCGTAATTGTTGACCGCCCGTCCCCTTTTTATACAACTTTTTTAAAACTTTTTTAATATCCGCCGAAAATGATGGGAGTTCCCACTACCATCCGCGTTTCTTCTTCGTTTATCGCAACGTGCAAATTAACCGCGTACCCACCGACGAGTACCGTTTCCCCCAAGCGTTTAGAATGGCAATAATAGGACTGAACGCCACCCACCTTTTCAACAAGAACCACTTCCGCGCCCGTCTCTTTTAATAGGCGTTCCATAACGCTTTTAGGCGTTCCCGAAGATAAATCCACCGCCACGCTTTCGCCTTTCACGGAAAACAGTTCCGAAAATCTTATCGTTTGCGTGGTTTTCGCTTGAGAAGAAGGGGAATATAAGTAATAAGTGCGTACCCCTGAAAGAAAAGAAAATGGAGAA
>JAFTHR010000201.1 GCA_017457345.1 Clostridia bacterium
TGATGCACAGTTCGCAGGTTCTTCCTCCGTTCCCGCTCACGTAGAAATGATGGGCTTGATTGGTGCTGGTAACAACCCCATGGTAGGTATGACGGTTGCTTGCGCCGTTGCTATCGAAGAAGCAATGAAAGCGTAAAAAATCGAATAAAAAATCACGCCCCTCGACGGCTTGTCCGTCGAGGGGCTTTTTATGTGCGTGCGCGCTTATTCTAAAAGGTAATCGACGCTAACGTCGAAAAACTTTTCGAGTGCTTTCAAAGTATCAAGATCTGTCTCACGTCTACCTGTTTCCCAAAAACTCACCGTTTGATTGCAAACGTTAAATAACTCACCGAGTTTCCGTTGTGAAATGCCTTGTTCAGTTCTTAATTCTCTCAATCGTTTCCCGAATACATTGTTTTCCATAGTGTAATTTTATCATTTTTTCCTACAATTTGTTTGACATCCTACAAAAAGTAGGATATAATATAGTAAATTGTGTAAATATAAGTACGCTTATACGCACGATTAATACATTTTTTAGGAGGATTCATTAAAATGGATCAAAATTACGAAGAACAAGTGGAGAGAGAAAGCAAAGTATGGTACAGAATTGGTTTTTTCGTCACGATTGTGCTGGCTATCGCATTTATCGTTTTTGGCATTGTACAAAATGAATTAGTGGTCGGTTTTGCTACCGCGTACGTTGCGATTGCTTTTGGTTTACAACTTGGGCACGATACCGTAGTGGACGATATTTTCTTCTGGGGTTGGCATAAGTCGATTGATATGCCGGGCGTGATTTTTTCGCTTGACGTAGATGGAATTTTATTCTTCCTTGGGTATAAGTTGATTATTGCTCCGATTATCACGTTATTGCTTTTCCTGTTCTTTGGGCTTTTGGGTACGGTGGTATCGCTCGTCGTTTCTATCTTCACGTTCCCGTTCAAGGCATTTAGTGTTATTCGGGAGACGTTCTAATGAAAAAAGGATTTTTTACGGCAGTTGCCGTTATTATGGCTACCCTTTCGTTGGGGCTGGCGGCGTGTTCGGGCGGTGGAGATTCTTCCAGTAGCAGTTCTTCATCAAGTAGTTCTTCTTCGAGCAGTTCTTCGTCAAGTAGTTCGTCGAGCAGTTCTTCTTCGAGCAGTTCTTCGTCAAGTAGTTCGTCGAGCAGTTCTTCTTCGAGCAGTTCTTCTTCGAGCAGTTCTTCTTCGAGTAGTTCGTCGAGCGGTTCTTCGGGTGGTTCGAGCATAGGAGCACTTGCTACAAAGGCGAAAGACGTTCTTGACGTGGTAATGACTCGCCCTGATGCTTGGTCGTTCTTGCCGGAAGCGTTTACCGAAGAGAATATGGCATATTCGGAAACGGCTTTCCCTAAAACGGATTTTACTACGAATACGCAAGTTTCTGCGATAGGGGATAGGTTTATCGGTGCTCAGTTTATGATTTTATATGACGGACTCCTGCAAATGCAAACGGCGCTTAAATATGCTGATAGCGTTTTTGCGGTAGGGGAAACAATTGCCGCTGCCTACCAAGCGTTTATTAACGATAATCCGGATGATTACGCCACGTTTAGCAAAACGATTGCAGGATTTAACGTGAAAATTGAGTTGCAGGGCGCGAGATCGACGATTTTAGCGGGAAATTCTACGATTGCTCTTGAAATGTACGCAGATAGCGAAGAGAACGTAAACGGTGGGCGTATTCAAATTACCGACGGGGTAGCGCTTAAATACGTAATGACGGACGATACGCTTGAATATGCCTATAAAGTTGGTGCGGGAGATGCAATGCGAACGGTCAATTTGTCGTTTGCAAGAACAGAAGGCGTTGTTGCTGGCTATTTATACGAATACACGGGTGTAGACGGTCTTGGATTGACAACAACGGCTGTGTTTACTTCTGATGAAGACTACACGAGAA
>JAFTHR010000202.1 GCA_017457345.1 Clostridia bacterium
AATAAAAATTTTTTCATTATGTAAAGCCTCCTAGAAAAAATAAAAAGTGCCGTCCTGCGAACAGAACGACACTAGCAAAGTGACTTTGTTCGCCGGTTGCGACACCAACAAAATATCATCTCACAAAAGATTTGTAAATAGCAAAACAAGGTACACTAATGCCCTATTAGTATACTTTTGTGACATATTTAGTTGGAGTCGCATTTTTATTATAACACCTTTCGCGAACTTTTGCAAGTAAAAAACTCGGCTTTTTTATCGCCGAGTTTTTAAGCCGTTTTATAAAATTTTGCGTTAGCGCATACCGCCGCCACCACCGCCGTGGCCGCCGCCGGAAAATCCGCCGAAGAATCCACCGCCGCCGCTTCTGCCAACTTTGCCGCCTTCCGAAGGAGGGGGCATTGCCAAGGAACGGAAACTTGCGCGCATACAATGGTTGAATAGCATATAATCGAATAGCGTCATATCGCTATCAACACACCAACTAGGCGGTGCTATCGTTAACCCTTTGAACTTGCTTTCCCACTCGTCGCTTACGCCAAGTACTTGCGCGTACGGCAAGATATCGTACATCAGTTCCGGATTATCTTGGAGCATAAACTTAATTTTATCTTCTTCCGTATAAACGATAAAATCTTTAAAGCCTAAAATATCGCCGAGAATTGAAACAATCTTTTCGGTGGGAGAAAGGGTTGCCACGCCAATTACCGCAATTACTTGCGCAAATGCACACGTTATCACCTTTTCCCAAGTGGTCATAGATGCCGTTGCAACGGCGAACGCACTCACCACAAGCCCTAAAATTGCTATACCAACCGCCGCCAAAAGCAAGCCCATTTTGCCGCTCTTTTTCAGTTTATGCCAGCGTTGTTTGCGAACGAACAACACAAGCGCTGCTAAAATAGGAGCAATCGCCGCGGCAAACGCCGAAGCATCCGCAAACCCGTTTACCCGTACCATGCCCACGATAAACGGGATTAAACCCGCACACGCACAGGTGAGCAACGCACAAATAAAACAACCGATCATAGACTTTTTATCGTACCTTTGCACGTCCTTTGCCTTGGACTGTATTTTGGCTTTTTCCATTGTTTCATAGTACTTATATTTAAGCTCGGAAACCTTTACCGCATCCCCGGATTTAAACAAGCCGTTAAACAGCGTTTTTGCGTGCGCCTTTTCCTTTTCGGGCAGTTCCACAACCTTACGAATCAGCACGGGATCTTGATCGTTTTTCAAGTTAATCATCAAGTACCCTTTGGATGCGAAATAGTAGATCATAGACGTGACGTCTTCGGTGTCCACCGCCCCGTCGATCAATTTTCCCATGGTAAGCGGGTCCATCTCTTTGGGTGCTTTCACGTTAACGACCGTAACGATTTCGCGCTTCGTTCTGCACTTGAAATAGCACAAAATAGCCGCCGCAAGAAGCCCCACGCCGAGCAGCACGAAAAGAAGCATGCCGTCCGTTGCAAAACTTGCCGCAAACGGGGAAACTAACGCACCCGCAGGCAAATTGTACCCGATTGTAATGGCTTCCGCCGTGTATTCTTCAAAAGTATCGTTATACACGAGTTCAAGCCTATCGCAACTCATAGTGATGGACTTTCTATCCGCCGAAAGCACGCTTACCACGTTTCCTTCGTCCGTTGCGCCGTATCCGCCCGAATAAACGCGGTAATCTTCAAGCGCGGCAGGGAAATCCACCGTCACACGCACGTTATTCAAGGCAACGGGCCAGCCCGCACCGATCACGTCTAGCACCATATCGTAGCCGGCGTCCTGCGGGCAAACGAGTATTGTGTACTCAATTTCGTACACCCACGTTTTCCCTTTCGTTAAGTCCCCAGACATGTTGATGTCTAGAAATCCCATAACGTCTGGGTTTGCCGCCACGTAATACGAAAACTCAGGATTTTGATCGCACTTTGCCGAGATGTTCGAGTATTGATCTCCTTCAAGGGGTAAAGACCGATACCACTCGTTGCCGTTCCGCAAAAAGTTGACGGTAATTTGCTCTTTTATGAAAACTTCCCTGTTTTCGTGGACGGTGGCGTGCACGTTGTACTCCGCCACGTTAAAGCCCGCGCCGCTAGAAGCCGAAGCGGACTTCGTTTCAGGCGTAAACGCGCAAAATATCGCCAAAATAAGGGCGCAAAAGGCACTTATCCAAAAGGCAAAGCCTTTGTTTTTACTTTGATTCATCATTAGAAGGAAACTTTTACGTTTTTGCGTTCTTCTTCGCTATCTAATTCGAAGTACGGGCGTTTCTTATATTCTTCCCCCATGGTGTTCGCAACGATATTCGAAGGGAAGATTTCAAGTTTGGTGTTGAACGATTTTACCACGCCGTTATAGTATCTACGTGCGCTTTCAAGTTCGTTTTCAATCCCTTTGAGTTGGTTTTGTAAATCAAGGAAGTTGGTGTTCGCTTGAAGTTGAGGGTAGTTTTCCGCAACGACGTTCAAAAACGTTCTAAGCGAGCCCGTCAACGCATTTGCCGCCGCCATCTTTTCTTCGGGCGTTTTTGCACCTGCTGCGATATTCCGTGCGTTAATCACGCTTTCAAGCGTTTCCTTTTCGTGCTTTGCAAACCCCTTTACCGTTTCTACAAGGTTAGGAATTAAATCGTACCGCTTTTTCAAGAATACGTCGATCGTAGCCCACGCTTCTTCAAGTTTGTTCTTTAACCGAACGAAAGCGTTTCTCGTGGAAATGTACCAAGCCACCAAAATGATTACGAGCAGTACCACAACAGCCGCAATAATAATCCCGGCAAGCGCACCGCCGGAGATAAGTAAATTGTTTAACATAGTTTTTTTCTCCTTTTCTTTTCAAAAGAGTTCGCTCTTTTGATTTTTTATTATTATACTATAAACTTTTTCAAAAATCAACACCTATAACGTTTTTTTATTCCGTTGCATAAAAAAAAGACGGCGTACCGTCCTTTTTCTTAATCCCTGGTAGGGTTATTTACGCTCAATCGCGTTGATCACTTCATAAACGCCGCAAAGCGCGTCCGTTTCGTATTCTTCAATTTTGCCTTGGTCTGCACTCGTGGCAATCGCAGGATCAAGCGGCATACGCGCCGTTTGTGGAATGCCGTATTCGGCGGCAATTTTCTCCACTTTGCTCTCCCCGAACACTTCGATCTTTTTGCCGCAATCGGGGCAGGTTAAATAACTCATATTCTCCACGATCCCAAGCACGGGAACGTTCATCATGTTCGCCATATTCACCGCTTTTTCCACAACCATCTTCACAAGGTCTTGCGGGGTGGTCACAATCACAATCCCTGCAAGGGGAATGCTTTGGAATACGGTTAAAGGCACGTCTCCCGTTCCGGGCGGCATATCGATAAACAATAAATCTAAATCCTTCCAAATAACGTCCGTCCAAAATTGCAACACCGTTCCCGAAATCACCATACCACGCCAAACGACGGGGGTGGTTGCTTCGTCTAACAACAGGTTCATAGACATGAGTTGCACGCCTGTTTTAGAAGAAACGGTATTGATGCCGTTTTCGTCACCCGTCACGCGCTCTTTCACGCCGAACATATGCGGAATAGAAGGTCCGGTCACGTCGGCATCCATAATCCCCACTTTTTTGCCTTGACGTTGTGCATACGCGGCAAGAAGCGCGGTAGTCATAGACTTGCCTACGCCGCCTTTCCCCGAAACGACGCCGATTACCTTTTTAATCGACGATTTTTTGTGCGGTTCTTTCAAAAAACTCTCTGCCTTTCTAGACGAGCAATTCGCCGAGCAAGAAGAGCAATCGTGATTGCAATTTTCTGCCATTTTTCTTTCTCCTTTTTTGCTTGAACGTTATTATTATACCCCTTTTAAAAAGCATTGTCAACGCAAAAGCCCAAAAAGCGGCGGGTTTCTACGCAAAAATCGCTGAAAAACGGTTGCAAAGGGAAGAAAAATGGTGTATAATAAGTAGGCTGTGCGTAGGTGGGGAGTTAGCGGCACCCTGTACCTGAAATCCGCTATATCAGGACTGAATACCTTTCTCGGCGGCATCTATGGAAGGTTGCGCATTGTAAGGAGCGTTGATAACAAGGTCTTATGCAACGGGAAGTTGTGAACCGTGTCAGGACAGGAATGTAGCAGCACTAAGCAAATGATCCCGTGTGCCCTCAGGTAGCTTTGTAGGAGCCACCTGCAATGTTTCCACTTCGGTAGACACCGACAAAAAAGGTTCGCACGGTTTTTTTTGTAAAAAACGAAAAGGATTATCCACGGTGGATAATCCTTTTTTAATCTTCTTTATCGGGCGTTTGGCTATGCTTTCGCAAATCCAACCCGTTTAAATCGCCGTCTTCTAAAATCACGCCGCGCTGCACCGAAGCGTAGCCGTACTTTTCCCGCAATTTTGAAACGACCGATTCCACTTTCTCCTTCTTTTCATAGGACTTTTCACCCGCTAGCCCATCCAGAGAAAGTTGCTCTATCTGCTTATCGAACCCCGAAACGGTTATGCCTAAAAGACGAACGGACGTGCCTTCTGGAAAATGCTTGCAGTAAAGTTCAAACGCCGCTTGCGCCACTTCGCTACAAAGAGCCGTGGGGCGGACTTTTTCTTGATAGGAATAGAAACTTAAATCGGGCTTGCGTACCACAATATGCACCGTGCTCGCTTTCCCCACGCCAGACTTTCTAAGCCGCGCCACCACGCTTTCCGCGATCACGAAAAACCAGCGCTTGATCTCTTCACGCGAAGAGATATCGTGAACGAGCGTGGTTGAATTACCGATAGACTTCACGTCGTCTTTCTCATTAGAAAACAGCACCGGGGCGTTGTCTTCTCCACGGGCGTAAAGCCATACCTGCCTGCCTCGTTTACCCATCCAGCGAATCATATCCGCTTCGTTTGCGTTTGCCAAATCCCCTATTTTATAAATGCCGTGCTTATTTAAAAGATCCTTCGTTTTTCCACCGATCGACAAAAGATCTTCTACCGGCAAAGGATATACGATTTTCTCAAACCCTTGTTTGGGAATGACCGTCACCGCGTCCGGCTTGCGCATTTCGGAAGCAAGTTTTGCAAAGATTTTGTTGAAACTTACGCCGATAGAAACCGTCACGCCAAGTTCTTCTTTCACGGCGGTACGGATTTTATGCGCAATCTCTTCACCGCTGCCGAACAGGCGGGTGCTCGCCGTCACGTCTAGCGCGCACTCGTCGATACTGCAAACTTCAATTTGGTCGGTATAGCGAGCGTAGATTTCCCGCACCTTTTCCGAGTACTTTACATACTCCGCAAAGTGGGTGGGCACGCAGACTAAGTTCGGGCATTTTTTGAGCGCGGAATACACCGTTTCCGCCGTTTTAACGCCGTACTTTTTGGCTTCTTCGTTTTTCGCCAGCACCACGCCCCTGCGCTCTTTCGGATCGCCGCACACCGCAACGGGTTTGCCTTTTAAGGAAGGATCAAGCGCCGTTTCCACCGAAGCGAAAAAATTATTCAAATCGGAGTGTAAAACTACGCGCTCTTTCACCTTTCTTCTCCTTTTTATTCTTCTAAAAATACGTTTTTAAATACTTTGCTTTTGGATTTTTTCATTACCCACGCAATCATTTTTAAGCCCCAAACGGGCGCAACTTTTGCGGTAAAATTCATCAGTTTTGCATCTATTCCAAGTACCGCGCGCTTTTTCTTTTTGGCAATACACTTGGCTATTTTCTTCGCCATTTTATCCGCCGACGTTGCCACTAGATCTAGCGCGCTGTTTTTGGTGTTCTCGTCGTTGCGGAAAAGTTCCGTTTTGGTTGTGCCGGGGAAATAGACGGCGATAAACCGATCCTTTTCTTCCATCATCAAGCACTCCGTGTAGGCTTTCAGGGCGGTTTTACTAGCCGAATACGCCGCCGTGCCCACCACCGAACAAAGCGCGGCGGAAGAGCATACGTTTACAATTCCGCACTCCTTTTGCTTAGGGATTAGCGGCAACGTTGCAGACGTGGCGTACACCGCCGAAAGATAGTTGGTCTCCGCAATCGCCCGATAGGTTTCCGCGCTCGTATTTGCCGCTTTAAGGAAGGAAGCGAACGCGCCCGCGTTGTTGATTAAAATATCCACACAAACGCCGTTTTGGGCTAAATTCGCGGCGAAATTGAGCCAGTTTTGGCGAACGGATACGTCGAACAGCGAAAAAGAGAACTTATCGGCATCTTCGCCTAGTTCTTTTTGCAAAGAAAGCATTTTTTCTTGGCTACGGCCTATCCCTATTACGCGCGCGCCGCCTTTTTTAATTAAAAGCAGGCAAAGGCCTTTCCCTATTCCACTTGAAGCGCCCGTGAGCACCACGGTTTTATTTTGAAAAAATTTTGAGAGTTTCATATTGATTACCATTATAGCGCCGCTATGAAAAAAAGTCAAGATTTTTTTACAACGGGCACAAAAATGCATTGACAAAGGAATTTGAAAGATCTATAATGAAAATACGTTTTGGGGATATGGCTCAGTTGGTAGAGCGCCTCGTTCGCATCGAGGAGGCCAGCGGTTCGAATCCGCTTATCTCCACCAAAACAAGAACACGCCACTACGGCGTGTTTTTTTGTTTTGCGATAAGCGATTGATGAACCGTTGAATTATCAGTGGTTCGCGCGAGGAGGCGAAAAAAGTTTAGTTCGTTCCTTCCTAAAAACCCGTCGCCGACGACACTTTGACATAGTCAACCTTCCGCTTATCTCCACCAAAACAAAAACACGCCGAGCGGCGTGTTTTTTTGTTTTCACTACGCAAAAAAAACGCATCAGTTGCCTGATGCGTTTCTTTTTTGTTATTCGTTTTTCAACGATTAGTTATTAGGAAATGAGAGACAATACCGTGGTACCGATCGTAATCGTGGACATATCTGCCGAAATCGTGGTAGCCGCAATCGTGTAAACGCCAGCATCTTCGGTCACTAAATCGTTTGCCGCGAAATCATATCCCCAAGCATCTAACGATGCATTAGAGAAGTTTACCGTATAGCCGTCTTGACCTTCAACCAACTCAAAGCTGAAGTTAATCGAGAAGAGTTCGCCAGGATTGCCATTCGCAACTTTTAACGTACCGGAACCATCACTCCAGAAGTTGATATTTGCCACAACTTCTTCACCATTTAATAAGAAGTAGCCACTATTCGCCTCATACGTAGACATACCGCACTTTGCCGCAAGAACATCAGTTGCACTAGCAACGATCATTTCGCTTTCATCCGACCACTCGTAGTCTTGCACATCATGCGCTTCCGCTTCTGCATCGTAATCGTAAATCGTGTTCATAGCAAGCACGAGTTTCATATCAGCCGACATCGTGAGCGAAATTTCTTTCGTTGTGGTTAATGTACCGCCCTCCCAGTAATCTTCCGTCATAGGAGCTAAGTATGCAGCGGTAGAGTTAGCCGTATCAATCGTTGCAACAAAACCAGCGGTTTCGTCATAGGTATAGTTAAATACAACCGTTGCATAAGCAGGAGGTGCGTAAGGGATAGGATAGTATTCCAAACCAGTCACCGTTGCCGTACCTTGCTTCCACGCATCAACGCCATCACCGTAACTAAACGTTAAGAAGGTAGAAGAGTATTCAACCGTATAAGTTTTGGACTTATCG
>JAFTHR010000203.1 GCA_017457345.1 Clostridia bacterium
CGCACCAATCATTTGGGTATCTTCGTCAACTTCTTTCAGCCACTCAATCTTTTTGAGTTGCTCTTCAAAAAACGTTTCAATTTGCGCCGTTGCTTCTTCCGTGGAGCAATCGGATGCGAATAAATCCGTTAACGTGACCGCCCCGAACGGCAAACACGCATAGTTGAGCATATTTCTTCTATTGTAGTAAACGATTTTCGTACTACCGCCGCCGATTTCCAAAATTAAGCCCTTGGGGATGTCCATCGAGTTAATCACGCCTCTGTATACGAGCGTGGATTCTTCTTCTTCGGAAAGTACGCGAATTCGAATGTTGCACGCCCCTTGGATTTCATCCAAGAACGAGCGTTGATTTTTCGCTCTACGAACGGCTGCGGTTGCCACCGCAATAATTCTATCCACCTTGCTCGCGTCGCAAAGACGTTTAAACATTTTTAACGTGCGAATCGTTTCTTCTACCCGTTGCGGTTTCAAAAACCCGTCACGCTCCATGTCCTGCCCAAGGCGAACGCTCTCTTTTAGTTGATCAACGATCATATAATGGCCGTCGGCAAACATCTCCACGATAACGAGCCTTGCCGAGTTTGAGCCTAAATCAATAATGCCTATTTTTTCCACTTTGCACCTGTACCTTTGCCGCCAAATTCGTTCTCTTAGCGGCGCTATCTAAATTGAGTTATCATCCTCTTTTTCCCTATCGAAGCGGTCAACGTTTCCCCGTCGAACACATAAGGCGTAAGCCTTCTCACCCACGATAAGTTTTCCCATAGTTTACCACATAAAAACGGTTTTGTCCATACCCTTTTTTAATTTTTTTTCCGTTTTTTCGTTTTTTTTCCTTTTTCGACCTTTTCACCCTTATTTTTTTATACTAAAAAAAGGCTTATTAAAGCCTTTCCTTATTTTTACGGCGCAACCCTTCCAAAAAGGAAAACGCCGCTAGCCCCACTAAAAACGCGCCGAATACCTTTCGCAAAAACGTTGCCGAAAGCGCCGCCACAATCGCCGCCGAAGGCACGGAAATCGCCACCGCGGGTAGGGCTATCCAGGCGAGCCCTTTTTTCTCCACAAGCCCCTTTTCCGCGTGCATTTTTAAAGTGGCTACGCCCATAGGCAAAAAGGAAAATAAGTTGGCGCACTGCGCCGTTTTTTGCGCAGTTCCAAATAAGAGTAAAAGCGGGATGGTAAGCGTGCCGCCACCCATCCCCATTCCTGCGGGAATTCCACCGATTACGCCAAGTAAAATATATAAATAAAACGCCACTTTCTTCTCCTTTTTTCGGTTATACCGAAAACATTAACCACGCGCCTGCGAACGCCTGTAAAATTGAAAAGAGTATTTTTACCGTGCGTTCGGGCAACGTTTGCAACAATTTCGCACCGATAATTCCGCCTAAAAATACGCCGATTGCCGTGGGAATTAGCACCGAAAAATCACAAAATCCCCCGTAGGCATACACGAGAAAGGACGCCACGGAAACGGGAAAAATCACGGCAATAGCCGTGGCGTGCGCCGAGCGTTCCTCCATACCGAGTTTTTTGAGCAGCGGCACGGCAATCATCCCGCCGCCACCCCCAAACAAGCCGTTTGCCAGCCCAACGAGCGCCCCCGTACCTATTTTAGACAGACGGTCTTTGACCGTTTCTTTCCTTTCCTTCCCCAACGCGCGCGCCTCCTTTTCTAAGTTTTTTTGCTCGTGAAAGCGTTTTCAAGGGTATTTTGCGCAACTTTTTTTAATTTTACCAAACTTTTTCTTCTAATTTTCATTATAATTGCTTGATTATAAATCGGTTTTGCGTTAAAATAGAAAGGTATAGCGTTTCCTACGGAAACACTTTTAGCATATCAATTTAACCGACAGGTGGTTTTATGGCAAAGTATAAAGATCTCAAAAACAAACTTCTCGCGCTCCTTTTAGCGGCGTGCTCTATCTGTTCGCTCGCAGCATTCACTGCGTGCAACGAAGAAGAAACGCCTAGTGGCGACGATACGACCACAGAATCTACGGAAACGAAATCGGATACCGCGCGTATCAAAAACGGCAGTTTCGAATTCTTTAAAGAAAGCGACACCACCCTTATCGTATCCTCCGTTGATAACTGGGCAAACGCTCCGCACTCTTCCACGAGCGGCACGGCTTCCACTTCGAAAGCGGCAAGCGGTATCGTAAACACCGAAACAAAGGCGTGGGATAACTTAACCAAGCCCTCCGGTCTTTCCCTCGCTAC
>JAFTHR010000204.1 GCA_017457345.1 Clostridia bacterium
CTAAGGCTCCCTTGTGTAAAGGGAGCTGTCGCGTTAGCGACTGAGGGATTGTTTTTCGCTATCTTTCTACATTTACAATCCCTCCGCCTCGCATTCGCTCGGCACCTCCCTTTACACAAGGGAGGCTTTTCGTCACACCTATTATAACACAAATCGACAGAGAAAACAAGTTCTCTGCCGAAATTTGTAAACATCCTTATGAGAACGCTCGTAAGCCGTCCATTTTTTCTATTAAAGCATATTTTCTAAAATTAGTTTATCTGCAACGAGCGCAATAAATTCCGAATTCGTGGGCTTTTCCGTACCAAGGTATACCCTTGCACCGAACACGGCGTTGATTGCATCAATCCTGCCCCTGTTCCACGCCACTTCGATCGCGTGGCGGATTGCGCGCTCTACCTTGCTAGGGCTCGTGTTGAATTTATCCGCAATCGTGGGATATAATTCTTTGGTCACGTTATTGATAATGTACGGCTTTTCGACCGTCGATTTAATCCCTTCTCGCAAGTAGCCGTAGCCCTTGATGTGCGGCGGAATACCGATCGAAATGAAAATTTCGCTAATTTTCTCATCCGTACTCGTTGGCTTACGCTTTAAATTTTGGTATTCTTTGCCTTCTAACGCTTCCCCTTGTTCTTCTAATAGTTCCTTTACTCTATCTACCGCGCTCAAAGTGGAAAACGGTTTTACAATATAATAGTCCGCGCCTTCCGCGATCGCGCGCTCGATAACCCCGTCTGACGAAACGCCCGTAGCGATAATTTTACACTTTAACCCTTTCTTTTTGATAGCACGGATAACCCCACAACCATCTAACCCCTTTAAAAACATTCCAACTACCACCAAATCCGGCTCTTCGGTAAAGATTTTCGATAACCCTTCGTCTCCATCTTCCCCAACGGCTACCACGGATACGCCACCGATACTTTCTATCCCTTCCTTTAATTCCTTTCCAACCTGCGTATTCGGTTCTAATACGATTACTTTTTTGTGCATTTTTTATTTCCTCCTTTCTTTTCTTTATTTGCCATTTTTCGCATCAGTAGGGCTATTATACTACAAAAAATTGACGTTGTAAATCATTTTTGTACAAAAATACAAAACTATTTTACAATAATTTTAGACTATTTTACAATAATATGTCTTTTTTAGGAAAAACCTGTCGAAAACACATTTTTTGTTTTTGGCAAAAGAGACGGAAATAAAAAGAAAACCGTCGCTTTTTCAAGCAACGGCTTTATCATTTGTATAGATTGAATTATTGATGCACTTCGTCGAGATATTCGTCGTAGGTCACTTGTCTATCGTATACTTTCTTATTGTCGATCACGATAATGCGGTTTGCAACGGTGTTCATAAGTTCTTGGTCGTGCGAAGTTAAAAGCATACAACCGCGGTAAGAAGAAAGACCGTTGTTTAAAGCGGTGATCGATTCAAGGTCAAGGTGGTTAGTCGGCTCGTCGAACACCAAGAAATTGCTGCCTTCGAGCATCATTTTTGCAAGCATACAACGCACCTTTTCGCCACCCGAAAGCACTTTTGCCTTTTTAAGCGCTTCTTCGCCGGAGAAAAGCATACGGCCGAGCCAACCGCGAAGATACTCTTCGTAGTGATCGGAAGAGTATTGAGAAAGCCATTCCACAAGGTTTAAATCGCAATTTTCAAAATACTCGTTATTGTTTTGCGGGAAATAGGAAACGGAAATGGTTTTCCCCCACTTCACCGTTCCGCTATCCGGTTGTTCTTTGCCCGTTAAAATATCGTAGAGCATAGTAAGCGTGGTGGATTTATCCGAAACAAGACCGATCTTTTCCCCTTTTTGTACGGTGAACGACAGGTTTTCAAAGTAGCCTTCTTTCGTTAAGTCTTCCACGATCAAAATATCGTTGCCGATTTCACGCTCAAACTTAAAGTCGATATACGGGTATTTACGCAAGGACGGCTTAAAATCGTTAATCGTGAGTTTTTCAAGTTCTTTCTTTCTAGAAGTTGCTTGGCGGGATTTGGATGCGTTCGCCGCGAACCGTGCAATGAATTCTTGTAATTCTTTGGCGCGTTGCTCTGCCTTTTTGTTTTGCTCTTTTTGTTGGCGGGCAAGCAGTTGGCTCGTTTGATACCAGAAATCGTAGTTCCCTACGTACATATTGATTTTACCAAAGTCTACGTCGCAAATGTTCGTGCACACCTTGTTCAAAAAGTGACGGTTGTGCGAAACGATAATAATGGTATTTTCAAAGTCCATTAAGTAGTTTTCAAGCCAACGCACCGTTTTAATGTCTAAATTGTTGGTCGGCTCGTCTAAAAGCAACACGTCCGGATCGCCGAAAAGCGCTTGGGCAAGCAGGACGCGCACCTTTTGCTTGGCGTCTAATTCGCTCATGGTTAACTAGTGCAATTCTTCGCCGATTTCCAAAGCGTTTAACAGTTGGCTGGCTTGATACTCGGCGTCGTACCCGTTCATTTCGGCCAATTCGCTTTCAAGTTCCGCCGCTTTCACGCCGTCTTCTTCCGAAAAATCAGGTTTGCA
>JAFTHR010000205.1 GCA_017457345.1 Clostridia bacterium
ATACCGTGCATTCTAGCGCCGAAGAAGCGGAAGAAGAAACGCAAACAATGCTCGGCATCTATAAAGAGTTTATGGAAACGTGCTTGGCGATCCCCGTATTCACGGGTAGAAAAACGGACAAAGAAAAGTTCGCAGGCGCCGTTGCAACGTACACGATGGAAGCCATGATGCACGACGGGAAGAGTTTGCAAGCAGGCACTTCGCATTACTTAGGGCAAAACTTTGCCGAAGCGTTCGATATTCGTTTCTCGGATAAAGACGGCGTTCAAAAAACGGCGTATACCACCTCTTGGGGGGTATCTACCCGTTTGATCGGTGCGATTATTATGACGCACGGCGACGGGCGTGGTTTGGTATTGCCTCCCGTAGTCGCGCCCACGCAAGTGGTTATCGTTCCTATCGCGGCAAGAAAGGGCGGCGTTTTGGAGGTTTGCGAAGAGTTGAAAGCGAAACTAGAAAACGCAGGCGTTCGCGTTGTGCTTGACGATTCGGATAATAGCCCTGGTTGGAAGTTTAACGAATGGGAAATGAAGGGCGTGCCTTTGAGAATTGAACTTGGACCGCGTGATATCGAAGCGGGCAAATTGCTCTTTGCGCGCAGAGATACGCTCGAAAAGGAAGAGGGCACGATTGCAGGCGCGGTGGAAGAAGTGCAAGCATTGCTTGCAAAAATCCAAGCGAATATGCTTGAAAAGGCAAGAGCGCACAGAGATTCACGCATTGCGTATGCCGACGATATGGCAGGTATTTTAGCCGCGGTAGAAGGCGGGAAATTCGTGAAAGCGGGTTGGTGTGGTTGCCGTGCTTGTGAGGACAAAATCAAGGAAGAGACGGCTGCAACGGCACGCGTTATTGCGGAAAACGAAGTTCGCGAAACCTGCGCGGTTTGCGGAAAGAAAGCCGAAAAAACGGTGGTATTTGCAAGAGCCTACTAAAACGAACAACTTATTTCGCCGATCGGGGATGCTCGATCGGCGGATTTTTTTTGCATAAAACCCCTTTTTAAAGGGGTTAAAGCGAAAAAAAGTGCCTTTTCACGCTTGACGAACGGGTACAAAAAGTGCTATGATAGTAGTATGGAAGAGAATACGACTTCGATCAATCAACGGATCGCAAAAAACTTAATAAGATATCGAAAAGAGGCGGGGCTTACGCAAGCGGAACTCGCGGCAAAGATCAATTATTCGGATAAGTCCGTTTCCAAGTGGGAACTTGGGAACGGCGTTCCAGACGTATACATTTTGCTTGAACTTGCCGAACTTTACGGCATTACGGTGAACGATTTGCTTTCCAGCGAAACTTCTGTGGAACGAAAAAAGGATGATAAGCGCGGCTTGCACATTTTAATTATGCTTTTATCGAGCGGTATCGTTTGGCTCGTTGCCACCTGTTTGTTCGTGCCGCTTGCTATTTTAGAGCCTGCACATTTTTCCGCCTGGTTAGTGTTCGTGTACGCCGTGGTAGTAAACGCTATCGTATGTATTGTATTTGCGGGAATTTGGCGGTATAAGTTCGTCAATTTCTTTAGTATTTCGCTGCTCATATGGTCTACGCTTGCTTCGCTGTATTTAACGATTCTTATGATTAGCAAGTCCTACGGTCAAAGCGTGGGGAGTTTTTGGCTTATATTCTTGCTCGGCGTGCCGTTGCAAGTACTTATCACGTTATGGTCGTTTTTCCGCTACAAGGTTTTTCAGCGCCGCGAAAACGGCGAAAAAAAGCCGAAGAAAGTGGAATAACGGGAGAGAAATATGCTTTGTCGTCGCTGTCAAAAAAACAAAGCAACGAAATGCCTCTACGAGGGGCCAGAGGTCGGGTACTACTGTTATGAGTGCTACGACCGACTTTTTACGCGAGCGAGCGCGCAAAACGCGCCCGCCGCGCCGAGCGTGAGCTCTTTTGCGCATACCCTTGCGCCCGCGAACGTGCAGGCACAGCAGGCAAAATCGGCAGGCGGTAGCGTATGTAGCGTTTGTGGTAGAACGGAGAAAGAGTTTTTATCGAGCGGGATAGTTGGTTGTGCCGATTGTTATAGAGAACTTGCCGTTGTAAAAAAGGCGATCGTAAAAATGCAAGGCGTGGAAGAAGACGAGCGTCACCGCGGAAAGAGCGGTACGGGGCAAGAAAAACTTGCGGAACTAGTATTCCGCCGCAACGAAATTAAAGCGGAACTGGAAAAGATGATTGCAAAAAAGGACCTGAAAGGGGTAAACCGTTGCAGGGAAGAAATGCAAAATTTGAACGCGCTTATCTATAACGAGGAAGAATAATGGCGAAGTTGGCAGGATTCACACAATCTACCGTGGTTAGCACGCGTATACGTTTAGCGCGCAACGTGGCGGCGTACCCGTTCCCCGAAAAACTCTCTAAGGAGCAGGCGCAAGAAATCGTTCGGGCGGTACGCTACGAGATCGATCGGTTGGACGATTTTTCGGAGCACGATATTTCGGCAATGTCGCTCACGCAAGCAACGTATTTGCAAGAAAAGCACCTAATTAGTCCTGCGCTCGTAAAGAGTAAGCGGGTGTCCGCGGCGTTTATCGACGGACAGGAAACGGTGTCCGTTATGGTCAACGAAGAAGACCATCTTCGCGAGCAGTATATTTTAAAGGGCTTCGACTTGTATAAAGCCTACGAAAGAATTAACGAGTTAGACGACTTTTTGGGTTCGAAAATGAACTTCGCTTACGACGAGCGTTTGGGATACTTAACGGCTTGCCCGAGCAATCTTGGCACGGGGATGCGCGCTTCGGTGATGATGTTTTTGCCGGGGCTTTCCAAATATAAAAAGATCGATAAAATGATGCAAAAACTCAAAGAACGGGGCATGACCGTTCGCGGCGTATTTGGGGAAGGCACGGCGGCGGAAGGATACTTGTATCAAGTGAGCAACGAACGCACGCTGGGCGTGGCGGAAATGGACATTTTAAGCGAAGTGGAAGAAACGGCGAACTTTTTGGGGGATATGGAAGAATACGCCCGCAAAAAGATGCTGGAAGAAGACGGATTAACCCTTCGCGATATGTGTTTGCGTTCGTTTGGAACGCTTTGCAACTGTGCTACCTTATCGCAAGAAGAACTCACGTCCTCGCTCGTGAAAGTGCGCTTGGGATTAGCGCTTGGCTTTTTCAAAACCAAACTTCTTCACTAGGTTTTTGGCATATTTGGCTTG
>JAFTHR010000206.1 GCA_017457345.1 Clostridia bacterium
CGGGCGAGAGGGTAGAAGATAGTTTCGACGCTACCCGTTCCGCAAAGCGGAAAACCTACCGATACACGTTGTACGAATCGGAGCAAACGAACCCGCTTTTAGAACGGTACGCTCTTCGCGTGGATAAGTTGCCCACTTTTAGCGAACTGGAAAAAGTGGTAAAACTTTTCGAAGGCGAGCACGATTTTAAAGCGTTTTGTGCTTCCGGTTCTTCGGTAAAAACAACGGTGCGCACGGTGTATTCTATCGCGCTCCAAGAAACCGTTTCGTATGGTTGCAAAACGGTTGAATTGTTCGTAACGGGCAACGGCTTCTTATATAACATGGTGAGAACGATTGTAGGCACGGCGCTCGATCTTTGCGCCGGTAGAAAGACGGTGCAAGATTTAGAAAAGGCTTTTGCCACCGGATCGCGCAAGTTTGTGGGGAAAACGGTGGAAGCAAAAGGGCTTACTTTGTATTCCGTGTTCTACAACGAGAAAAAAGTGTAAAAGGATAGTTTATGGAACTTTATTCGATTTACAACGTAATTTATAACGTTGCCTTTTATTTTAAAGGCACGGAAGTGTTTAATCCAACGTCGCTTACCACGTTTTTGCTCATTGCAACGGCGGTGGTTTTAGCGCTTTTTGCGCTGCAAGGCTACGGGCTTTATAGAATGGGGAAGAACAGGGGGATGTCTAAATGCTTTTTGGCGTTTATCCCGTTTGCAAATTTCTATTTTATGGGGAAACTTGCAGGCAAATGCACCTTTTTCGGTAGAGAAATGAAAGGTGCGCACGTCTACGCAATGGTTGCGCAAGCCGTCACCTACGTTTGCTGTATTTTGATGGTGATTGCCGAAATCTATCTTTCAAAGTTTGATTTTTCTTACGACGTGACCACGGGTTTGCTCGTGCCTACTTCTCTTACGGGTGCGGCAACGGGCGTGTATACCGCGTATGATATCGGCGGTTGGTTTTTAAGCGTAATCGAACTTGTTTCTACCATTTTAACCTTCGTTTTAATTATTGCACTCTACAAATCGTATAACGCCAAAAATTATATGATTTTATCTATGCTGTATTTATTCGTGCCGTTTAGCAGATATATCGTAATTCCCGTTTTGTGCAACAACCCTGCGGTGAACTATGATGAATACGTGCGTAAACAACGCGAAGAATACTATCGCCGCCATCAGCAACAAAGCCCTTACGGGCAGTATGGTAATCCTTACCAACCGCCTTATGGAAACCCCTATCAACCGCCGTATAATAGCGGTTACGGGCAATCTACTCCTACTTCGCAAGCGCAGCCGCAAGACCCGTTTGATGAGTTTTCGAGCGCCGAAAATGATGCGCCGAAGGGAGAAGGGCAAAGCGGTGGTGGAGAAGACGAGTTCTTTTCCTAAGCCGATAGAAAAGTAAATAGAAAGACGGGAATAAGAAAAAGTTATATTTTCCGTCTTTTTTTTGTGCCAAAAGGCGGTGAAATTGTTTACACGGTAGCGGAATTGTGGTAAAATGAAAGAAAAGTATAATCATAGATTATAAAGTATAAGGAGAATAAGGGTTTGCTATTAAACGAGAGTATCGCGGCGATTGCTACCGCGCCGGGCAGGGGCGGCGTTGCGATTGTGAGAATTAGCGGAAAAAACGCGCTCGAAATTGCAAAAAAAATGTTTACGCCGAGTTTAAAAAACGCGGCGTTTGAACCGTATAGAATGTATCCTGGTCAAATCGACGCGGGAACATTTTGCGATTACGGTTTAGCGGTATATTATAAAGCCCCGAACTCCTATACGGGGGAAGACGTGGTTGAATTCCATTGCCACGGCGGTGAAACGATCGCCCGCGGGATCTTAAAGCGCGCGTTCGCGCTCGGTGCGCGCAGCGCCACGCGTGGGGAGTTCACCAAACGCGCCTTTTTAAACGGAAAACTTTCCCTTGCTTCGGCGGAAGGGATTGCCGATATGATCAACGGCGAATCGGAAGCGGAAGTAAAGGCAGGGTATTTGCTCTATAACGAAAAGTTAACGAGCGGCGTGAAAGCGTTGCAGGAAAAATTAACGGAACTTTTAGCGGGCGTAGACGCTTCGATTGATTATCCCGAAGAAGATATCGAAGAACAGCATATTGAAGAGTTGAAAGCGGACTTGCTTGCTTTGCGCAAAAAACTCGGCGTATGGCTCGCTTCCTACGGTACGGGCAAAAAGATAAAATCGGGCGTGACGGTAGCCATTTGCGGAAAACCGAACACGGGGAAAAGTTCGCTGCTGAACCGCCTTTTGGGGTACGATAAAGCAATTGTTTCTTCCACCGCGGGAACTACCCGTGATGCGGTAGAAGGGACGATTGAAATCGGCGGTGTAAAGTTTAACCTGTACGATACGGCGGGGGTGAGAAACGCTTCCGACGAGATTGAAAAAATCGGGATAGATCGTGCGCAAACGATCGTAAAAGCGGCGGACGTTGCGGTATTCGTTGCCGATTCTTCTTCCAAGTTTGAAGAAGAAGATTCGCGCGTTTTGCAAATGCTCCAAGGCAAACCGATCGTGAAAATTTTTAATAAAATCGACTTGACGAAAGACGATACCGATTCGGATGCCGACGTGTTGACTTCGGCGGTGACGGGCGAAGGGATTGAAAAACTGAAATCCTTACTCTTTGAAAAGAGCGTGGGAGAGCGCGGAGAAGATGCTGCGTTCTTGATTGAAGAACGGCATTTCAACGCCTTAACGAGAGCGGACGAAAGTCTTGCACGCGCCGTCTTGGCGTGCGAAACCGAGCCCTTAGATCTTATCGGGATAGACGTAAAACAAGCGTGGGATGAACTTGGCGAAATCACGGGAGAAACGGCGAACGAACGGATTATCGACGAGATTTTTGCAAAGTTCTGCGTTGGGAAATAAGAGGGGAATATGGCAAATCTTGAACTTTACAGAGTATTTTATACCGTTGCAAAGTGTGGTAGTTTGACGAAAGCGGCAGAAGAGTTGTTCATTTCGCAACCCGCCGTTTCGCAAGCGATTAAGCAACTGGAAAGTCAGCTGGGGATCTCACTCTTTCGCCGCACGCACCGTGGTATGGAATTAACGCCGGAAGGCGGTAAAATTATCGTTGGGAAAGTGGAGCGTGCACTTTCGTTTATCGACGAAGCGGAAAAGAACTTAGCGCAAGTAAACGTTTCCGCGAGCGGTATCGTCCGCATTGATGCAACGAGCGGGCTTTTCAACGAGCACCTAATCCGCTTAATCGCTTCTTTCCACGAAAAATATCCCGCGGTAAAAATTGAGTTCACGCACGATAAAGAGGAAGCGGATTTTTTACTCACGGACGAGCATACGGACACGGGCGAAGCGTTATATTCTTTTGCCGAGCAAGAAGTGTTCGTGGCGAGCGAAAAATACGCGGAGTTGCTGAGCGGAGAGATTTCCGCAAATAAATTATACGGTTATCCGTTTATCGGGTTTTACCCCACGCCGCAAGTGGAGCGAGCGCAAAACTTGTTCTTAAAAAACAACGGTGTAAAACTCAACGAAACGATAAAAGCGCCGAGTGTGGAAGTTGCTAAAAGTTTAGCGGTTCAAGGCGGTGGCATTGCGCTTTTCCCGCGCACGTGCGTGCTTGCGGAACTTAAAAGCGGCGTTTTGAAAGAGATTAAAACAGAGTTTAAATCGGCGGAACGCGAAGGAAAACTCATCTTAAAAAAGGGAATTACGAGCGCGGCGGTACGCGCCTTTGCCGAAACCGTGAAAGGGGAAAGCAAGTAAGGAAATCAGTATGCAAAAACCGAAATCAACCATTAGAAACTTTTGTATTATCGCCCACATTGATCACGGCAAAAGTACGCTTGCCGATCGATTGATTGAAATGACGGGGCAGGTATCCAAGCGCGATATGGAAGAACAACTTCTCGATAGCATGGATATCGAACGGGAGCGTGGGATCACCATTAAACTCACCCCTGTCCGTATGTTTTACACGGCGAAAAACGGCACGGAGTACGAGTTTAACTTAATCGATACGCCGGGGCACGTAGACTTTACTTACGAAGTAAGCCGTTCGCTCGCCGCTTGCGAGGGGGCTATTTTGGTGGTGGATGCTACCCAAGGTGTGGAAGCGCAAACGCTTGCAAACGTGTACCTTGCCATTGAAAATAACTTAGAAGTGTTGCCCGTAATCAACAAAATCGACTTGCCTAGCGCGCGCGTTGACGAAGTGAAAAAGGAAATTGAAGACGTGATCGGGCTCGACGCCGAAGGCATCCCTTGCGTATCGGCAAAAGAAGGGACGAATATCGGGGATCTACTGGAAGCGATCACCGAGTATTTCCCCGCGCCGAACGGCGACGTAGACGAAAGTTTAAAAGCCTTAATTTTCGATAGTTATTACGATAACTATAAAGGGGTAATTTTGTTCGTCCGCGTGAAAGACGGTAGCGTGAAAGTGGGGGATAAAATTAAAACCTTTTTATCGGACGTGGTGTACGACGTGACGGAAGTTGGCGTATTCGCCCCCGGTCTTTACCCGAAACCCGATTTAAAAGCGGGGGAAGTTGGGTATATCGCCGCTTCGATTAAGTCTATTCAAGACGTAGCGGTTGGGGATACCGTCACCAACGCGTTAAAGCCCGCCGCCGAGCCGTTGCCGGGCTACAAAAAGGTGCAACCCGTGGTATTCTGCGGGATTTACCCGCTGGATGGCAGTAAGTTTAACGATTTAAAAGATGCGATTATGAAGTTGCAACTCAACGACGCGTCTTTGATTTTCGAGCCGGATAATTCGGTGGCGCTTGGGTTTGGTTTCCGTTGCGGGTTCTTGGGGCTTTTGCATATGGAAATCATCCAAGAACGGATTGAACGCGAGTTTAACCTGGACATTATTACCACCGCGCCGAGCGTTAGTTATTTGGTGCATAAAACGGATGGGGAAGAGTTTTTCGTGGATAATCCTTCGCACTTGCCCGATCCTTCGGATATAGAATATATGGAAGAGCCGATCGTAAAAGCGGAGATTTTCACCCCGCCCGATTATATGGGCTCGATTATGGATTTGTGCAAGGAAAAGCGCGGTGTGTTTAAGAATATGACGTACGTAGACGCTCGCCGTGTAAAACTAGAATACACGCTACCGCTCAATGAAATCGTGTACGACTTTTTCGATAGTTTAAAATCCCGTACCAAAGGGTACGCTAGTTTCGACTATGAACTTTGCGGCTATCAACGTTCCAAACTCGTGCGGCTAGATATTTTGTTAAACGGCGAGATTTGCGACGCGCTCTCGATTATCGTGTTCGAAGGTAGAGCGTACGAGCGCGGAAGAACGCTTTGCGAGAATTTAAAAGAAGCAATTCCGCGCCAACTTTTCGAAATTCCCGTGCAGGCTGCCGTCGGCGGAAAAATCATTGCGCGTGAAACGGTGAAAGCGGTTAGAAAGGACGTGCTTGCCAAGTGCTACGGTGGGGACATCACGAGAAAAAGAAAGTTGCTCGAAAAGCAAAAAGAAGGCAA
>JAFTHR010000207.1 GCA_017457345.1 Clostridia bacterium
GCAATCGGCTTTGAAAGAAGGCGGGTTAGACGTCACGTTAAAATCGGTCGCGTCCGATTCGATTGTAGAATACGGTGCGGCATACGGCGAGAACACGTTGCTCTTAACGTATATTGCAATTGCGGTAGTGCTTGCCGCTTGTATTGCTCTTCCTATCGTGTTCTTCGGCAAATACGGCGTGACCTGTGCGTACTCCACGCTTGGATACTTGATTATCGCAGGGATTTGCTTTGCGTTTATCACTCCTGCGGCGTTTGAGTTCTCGCTTGGCACGGTGGCAATTTTCCTGTTTGGATTAATTGTTGTCAACTTGCTCAACGTTCGTGCATATAGCGCGATTAAAGCAGAGTTTGCGCTCGGTAAAACGGTAGAATCTTCCGTGAAATCGGGTATGAAGAAAGTATGCTTTGAGATTATCGACGTGTACGCCGTGCTCGTAATCGGTGCGCTTGCCGCATTGATTTGCGGTGCTGGTGCGTTTACAATGGCGCTTGCCGCGCTCATCTGTTTCGTGGCGGGTGCATTCCTCAACTTGCTCTGGCACAGAATGATTAACGTGTTAATGCTCTCTACGAGCAAAAACAAGTTCAAGTATTTCCGCTTCGTGAGAGAGGAGGACGATGATGATGAATAAGATAGTTTCCAAAACAGTTGGTAAAATCAAATTATTATCCATTATATCGGCAGCAATTCTCGTGGTGGGCATTGTGCTTTGCGCAATCTTCGGGCTCAACAATTCCGCGGTGAGAGCGGATAAGCAATACCTTACCGTTTCTATGAACAGAATCACGTTCAAAAACGAAAAAGCGGACGTGGAAGAACTTTGTTCTTCCGTATTCGAAGAAAAGAACGTGAACTACGTGGAAAAAATCGTTTCCGAACTTTCGGGCGACACGGCGCAAATCGTGTACGTGTTCGATAAGGACGCCGATTTGACGGCGGTAAAAACCACTCTTGAAACGCAATTTGCGGCGCAACCGGAAAACGGCTTAGTGGTATCAAAGGGCGAAGCGGTGGCGCATCAAGCAATCGTGAAGGAAGAAAACTGGCGCTCGGCGCGTGCGGCGATTGCCGTGACTGTGTTTGCGGTTTTTGCAACGCTCTACGTGTATTTGCGCTATAAGGCCGCTCAAAGCTTGGCGTTCGGCGCAAGTTTGGTTGTGGCAGGTGGGTTGACGTTCGCGCTTATGGCGTGCACCCGTATTCCCGTCACGTCTACGTTTGCATACGTGCTTTTAACGGCGGTATTTGCGGCTGCGGTAGGCGGACTTCTTACGCTTAACAAATTCCGTGGCGCGCAAAAAGACGGTGCGCTTAAAGAATTGAGCGCAGAAGAAAGCATTGTAAATTCGGTGGCTTTGAAAGCAAACGTAATTTTCTTTGCGGCGCTTTTAATAGCGTTCGTACTTTTGGGTGCGATTGCCGCTACCAACGTGCGTTGGTTTGCGTTAGGCGGGATCGTAGGCTTAGTAAGTGCGGCGTTTGCCTCCGTAATCTTTATGCCTGCGGTGTGGTTGCCCATTAAAAAGGCGCTCGATAAACGTGCGGAAATGCGTGCAAGATACGATTATAAGAAAGCCCCTGTGGCAAAATCGGAAAAAGAAGAAAAAACGGAAGAACAGTCGGCGTAAGCGAACGCCGCTAACGGCTAAACAACGGTCGGGCGGAACGGGATAACCTATCCGCCCGTTCGCTATATATAGGAAGTAAAATGAAGAAAATCGTTCCCGAATACTCCTTTTCGGAAGAACAACTCCATAAAATCTCTTCGCTTGCCAAAGAGGTTTCGCTTACGGAAACAGCCACGCGCGTGTTGTACGCACGTGGGATTGATACTGCCGAAAAAATAGGGCGGTTTATGAATCCTTCGGCGAAGAACTTCCTTTCCCCGTATTTAATGAGCGGTATGAAAGAAGCGGTGGAACTCATCACGCTCGCGCGTGACGAAGGTCGTTCGGTTGCCGTATTCGGGGACTATGATGCAGACGGCGTTTGCGCCTCTGCTATTATGTATTTTGCGTTAAAAGAGTTTGGCATTGAGCCGAACGTTTACGTTCCGGAACGGGTAGACGGATACGGGCTTTCGGAAGCGGCAATCGATAAAATTTTTGAAGAGTGTGCTCCGGAATTGTTTATCACGGTAGACTGTGGGATTTCTTGCGCAAAAGAAGCGCAATATCTGTACGAGTTGGGTGCAGACGTGATCGTCACCGACCACCACGAACTCCCCGAAACGTTGCCCGATTGCGTTATTGTGAACCCGAAACTCAAAGACGATTACCCGTACGATAACCTTTGCGGTGCGGGCGTTGCCTTTAAGTTGGCGTGCGCGCTCGTTGGCAAAAAGGCGTACGAATACTTAGATTTTGCGGCGCTTGCAACGGTGGCGGATAGCGTTCCGCTCTTAGGGGAAAATCGCGATATCGTAACGGAAGGGTTGAAACTTTTCAACGCAAACGTACGCTCTTGTTTTGCTTCGCTTATCGGTAAAACGTACGACGGGGTGACCGCTCAAACGCTCGCTTTCAACGTTGCGCCGAGAATTAACGCGGCGGGGCGGATGGGGGATGCGCAAGCGGCGTTCCGCTTGTTCACGTCTGATAGCGAAAACGAGATTTTTGATCTTTCCGCAAAACTTTGCTCGTATAACATAGAGCGGCAAAAGTATTGCGACGAGTTATATCTTTCCGCCAAGGAAAAACTAAAAGAAAAAGGCGCGTTTGGAAACGTGATTATGCTTTCAGACGAGAGTTGGAACACGGGCTTTGTAGGGATTGTTGCCGCGCGGATTGCGGAAGAATATAACCGACCTACCCTGTTGTTCGTGCACAACGGAGAACTCTTAAAAGGGAGTGCTCGAAGTATAGAAGAAGTAAACATCTTTGCCGCGTTGAAAAACTGCGCTCAGTATATCGAAGAGTTCGGTGGACACGCACAGGCGGCGGGGATTAACATCACTTGTGAAAACTTCGAGAATTTAGAGCGTGCGTTAAACGAAGAAATTGCCGCTACCTATACCGCGGCGGATTTGGAAAGAAAAATTTACGTGACGGAAGAGATAGATAAACCCTTCCCCGAAAAACTTGCCAAGGAATTAGCGGCAATGGAGCCGTACGGCGTAGGGCACAGAAAACCGCTGTTTTGCCTTTCGGCAGAGCGTTGCTTTGCCCGTGAAATAAAACCGCTTTCCCCCCATTTATCGGTGAAGAGCGACTATATCGATTTAATGTATTTTTCGGGCGCAAAACACCTTAAAATCATTGAAAGCGACGTAAACAAGAAAATCCTATTTGAAGTGGGCGTGTCTCGATTTAAGGGCAAAGAAACGGTAAAAGGGTACGTGCGTGATTTGATTTACGACGGCACTAGCGGTAGAAACGCATCTTATAACGTTTTTGCGAACGCCATGAACCGTTTTTACGCCGAAGAAGCGGAAGTAAAAAAGAACTTTCTTTCCAAAGAAGAAACGGAAAAATTGATAGAAGAAAAGAAGAAAGAGTGCCCGTACGGGCTTTGCGTGATTGCATCCGATCGGCGGGTGATTAAAAACTATCGCAATATAAACGGGCTCGGTTGCGATTTGTTCTATCCGTCTACGCGAGATTTGGCGAATACGTTAATCGTTTCACCTGCGGCGGACGCCGATCTTTCAGGATATCGAAACGTGGTATTTTTAGACGAGCCGATCGACTATAACGTTCGTTCTTTGAACGGAAAAACGGTGTATGTTTGCAGCGAAATAGAAGGGAGCGCAATGCTTGCCGGGTTAGATGCCGAGCGCCAAAGCCTATTGGATTTATTCTCGGCAATGAAAAAGGAACTGCATCTTTTAAACGGCGACACGGCGGAAGAAGTGGCGTTTGGATGCAAGTCGTTGGGCTTTGAGTTCCATCAATTCGTGTTTGCGTTGCACGTATTCGAAGAACTTGGCTTAGTTTCGTATGGAGACGGGCGCTTGATCGTTTATCGCGGCGTAAAAGCCGATTTAGCAAACTCAAAACTTTACCAAAAAGTAAAAGCCGTAACGGCACGAAAAACGGAGTGATTATGCTTTGCACTTTAGACAAAATCAACGAGTTATATAGCGGTGAAGAACGCGAAAGGCTTTTAAAGGCGTATGCGTATGCAAAAAAGGCGCATGCGCAACAAAAGCGTGCTTCCGGCGAGCCGTACTTTATCCACCCTTGCGCCGTTGCACAAATCCTTATGGATTTGGGGCTTGATGAAGCAACGATTTCCGCCGCCCTTTTACACGACGTGATTGAAGATACGAGCGTGACGAGTGAAGACGTGAAAGAAGAGTTCGGCGAAGAGATCGTGGAACTTGTAAACGGCGTTACGAAACTAGATAAAATCGTGTTCAAATCGCAAGAGCAAGAAGAAGCGGAAAACTTTAGAAAAATTTTCGTGGCAATGGCGAAAGATATCCGCGTTATCATCATTAAACTTGCGGATAGATTGCACAATATGCGTTCGCTCAATTTCCTTTCGCCCGAACGCCAACAAAAAATGTCTAAAGAAACGCTGGATATCTACGCGCCGCTTGCAGGCAGGCTCGGTATTTCGCAAATCAAGTGCGAATTAGAAGACTTGTGTTTAAAATACCTTTCCCCGGAAACGTATGAAAAACTCGTTAGCGATATTAGCCAAAAACTTTCCGAGCGCAAACAATTCGTGAACGAAATTGTGGAAGTTATCCGTGAAATGATGCAAAACGAAGGCATCCAAGGGGACGTGTTCGGCAGACCGAAACACTTCTATTCCATCTATAAAAAGATGGTGAATAAGGGCAAATCACTCGACCAAATTTACGATTTATCCGCCGTGCGCGTTATCGTGAAGGACGTAAAAGAGTGCTATGCGGTGCTCGGTGCAATTCACGAGCGTTGGAGCCCTATTCCCGGGCGAATTAAGGACTATATCGCCACCCCCAAACCGAATAAATATCAATCCCTGCATACCACGGTTATGACGAAGTACGGTCAACCGTTCGAAATTCAAATCCGTACCGAAGGGATGCACCGCGTGGCGGAATTCGGTATCGCGGCGCATTGGAAATACAAAGAAGGCTCTTCGGTAAAATCGGATTCGGACTTTGAAAACAAACTCACCTGGCTTCGAGAAGTAATGGAATGGCAGGGCGCGCTCAAGGACTCGCAGGAATTCTTAGACGCGTTAAAAACCGAACTGTATAGCGACGAACTTTTGGTGTTCACGCCGCTTGGAAAAGTTATTTCGCTCCCCAAAGGAGCAACGCCGATCGACTTTGCGTATGCAATCCACTCGGAAGTAGGCAACCGTTGTACGGGGGCTCGCGTCAACACCAAAATCGTTCCGCTTTCCACGCCGCTTGCGGTGGGGGACGTGGTGGAAATCATCACTTCGCCGAACTCCAAGGGCCCTTCGCGGGATTGGTTGAAGTTCATTAAATCTTCTAGTGCGAAAGCGAAAATTCGGCAGTTTTATAAAAACGAATTAAAAGAAGATAACATCCGTATCGGTCAGTTGAAGTTAGAAGACGAAGCAAAGAAAAAAGGCTATACCCTTTCGGCTCTTTTAAGCGGGGAAGGGTTTAAGCGGGTTTGCGAACGGTTCTCGTTCACTTCGCAAGAAGAAATGTACGCGGCAGTCGGCTACGGCTCGCTTACCGTCAACCAAATCCTGTTCAAACTCATAGACCACTATAAAAAGGAAGTTCCGCAACCGTTCGAAGTGGCTTCGAGCGGCACGCGCAGAAAGGTACAACCCGGCGGGGTACTCGTCAACGGGCAAACGGGCTTGCTAGTTCGTTTTGCGGGTTGTTGTTCGCCTGTACCCGGCGACGAGATTATCGGTTTCACCACGCGCGGCAGGGGGGTGGTTATCCACCGAAGCGATTGCCCGAATGTGGCGAGAGAGGAAAAGGCAAGATTGCTTTCGGCGGCTTGGTTGCGAGATCCCGACGATAAGCATTTATATAGCGCGCACATTTCTATTCGTGCGTGCGATCAAGGTGCGGCACTTTCCGTCCTTTCCGCCGTTGCGAGCGATATGAAACTTTCTATCGGCAACGTAAACGGTAGAATTGATAAGAACGGAGACGCCGTTTTGGAAGCGACTATTCAGTTGACAGACGTTTCCGAAGTGGATATGCTCTTTAAGAAATTGCAACTAGATAAACGGGTGTACGAGGTGCACAGAATAACCTCCTTGTCCTAATATGAAACAAGTGGAAATTATCACAATTTATCCGCGCGGGTTTGCTTCGAATACGTACGTTATCACGGCGGACGGAAAGAATGCGATCGTGATCGATCCTGCCTTGCCTACGGTGGCGCAGGCGCTTGCCGAGCGTGGACTTTCGGCGCAATGGGTACTACTTACGCATTCCCATTTCGACCATATCGGCGGCGTGCCTCGTCTTGCGCTTGCAGGCGCAAAAGTGGGGTGTGCAGAAAAGGAAAAAGCGGCGATAGGCACGTTGAGCGAGATAGGCGCACAGTACGGATATCCGCCGTTTGATCTTGCCGTGGATAGGTTTTTCCGTGACGGGGAAGAGCTAGAACTTTGCGGTGTAAAACTTCGGGTGATGGAAACGCCCGGGCATACCGTGGGGAGCGTTTGTTATCTTTTAGAAAACGAGCGCGTGATTTTTTCCGGGGATACGTTAATGCCCCAAAGTATGGGAAGAACGGATTTTCCAACGGGCAACGTAGGCGCAATGCGCAACAGTTTAAGAAAACTAGTTTCGCTGAAAGGGGATTACCGCGTGCTTTCAGGTCACGGGGAAGAAACAACGCTAAACGAAGAGCGGCAAACGAATTATTTTTTAGCCGAGTTATAAAGGAAGAAAACGGTGGAAACTTTTTTTAAAACGAATTGTAGTTTTTTACAAAACGAACTTTTAGACGTGGCGCGTCTTTTCAAAAGACGGCCCGTTTCCGTTTTACACGAATTTCGTTTTGAAAACGGCGTTTTCTATAATTCGTTCGTGGTAGACGGGCAATCGTATTCCTTTAAAAACGAAGGGCAGGTACCGAACGAACTAATTTTTAAGCGGTTAGAGCGCCGTTTTGCTAAACTTGCGTTTTTTAAAATTTTAAGGGTAGGGAATAACGATCAAATGCCCTGGGGTGCGCTTACGGGGATTCGCCCTACCAAACTTGCTTATACCGAACTTGCGGAAGGTCGTGCGTTCGAGCCGCTTTTTGAAATGATGTTCGTAAGCGAAGAGAACGTGCGGTTGATTGAGCGGGTGCTCAAAGCGCAGGAAGGGATTTACGAGAGAAACGACGATAATTTCGACGTGTTCGTCTCCTTGCCCTTTTGCCCTACGAAATGTGCGTACTGTTCGTTTATTACCGCGCCGATCGAGAAAACCCGCTCCTTTTTACCCGACTATTTAAGTTGCCTAAAACGAGAAATTGAAGCGGGGCGTTCTTTGAGTAGAACGCTGCGGAGTTTGTATATCGGCGGCGGCACGCCGTTTGCGCTTGAAGCAAGCGAACTAGAACAGGTGTTAAAAGCCCTTTCTTCGTACGTTGTTCCCGGCGTGGAATACACGGTGGAAGCAGGCAGACCGGATACCTTCACGGAAGAAAAACTTCGCCTGCTAAAAGACTACGGTGTGAACAGAGTTTGCATCAATCCCCAAACCTTTTCGGATGAAACGCTTAAAGCGATCGGTAGAAAGCACACGGTGGCGCAGGTATATCAAGCGTTTGAAATGATGCAAAAATACGATTTCACCATCAACGCCGATTTGATTGCAGGGCTCACGGGCGAAACGCCCGAAACGTTTGCGCTCGGCGTGGAAAAGGCGGTGGCAACGGGTGCGGAAAATATCACGGTGCATTGTCTTTCCTTAAAATCTGGGGCAAAACTCAAGGAAGAGTGCGAGTATTTGGATAATCCCGCCGTATCGAAAATGGTGGCTTCGGCACGGGAGATTTTAACGGCAAACGGCTACGAGCCGTACTATTTATACCGCCAAAAATACCAAGTGGGGAACAACGAAAACACGGGTTGGACGAAGCCTGGGAAAGCGTGCGTGTATAACATAGACATTATGGAAGAGACGGCGAACAACTTGGCGTTTGGCGCGAACGGCGTTTCCAAGAAAGTGGAAAATGCCGAGAACAAAATTTCCAGGTTTGCCGCACCGAAAGATTTGCGCACGTATATTCAAAAAATCGACGAAATTATTGCAGGGAAAGAAAAGTTTTTCCATTCAAACGCATAAAAACGTTTTACATTTAAATAAAAATGTGCTAAAATAACGATAACGAACGCTAAGGGGTACGAATCTCGGCGGCTTGCTTGGCGTATCGGGATAAAAATCCATAGGAGGATAAACGGAAATGGAAAAGAACGAAATCATTGCAAAATTCGCAACGCACGAAGGGGACACAGGTTCTCCCGAAGTTCAAATTGCACTCTTAACGGAGAGAATTAACCATTTGAACGAACACCTTAAAGAACACAAGCAGGATAACCACTCCCGCCGTGGTCTTTTGAAGATGGTTGGTAAGCGTCGCGGTCTTCTCGATTATTTGAAAGAGAAGGAAATCGCCAGATAC
>JAFTHR010000208.1 GCA_017457345.1 Clostridia bacterium
ACTTTCCCGAACGAGCGGCGCGCCGAACACCACTAAAAGATCCTTGCCTTTTGTGGAAGCAATGATTCGATAGGTTTGTTCGTAGCATTTTTCAAGAAAAAACTCTTGATTAAATAGAACGCCACAGGTAAACCCGCAACTGCAAAGTTCGGGAAAAACAAGCACGTTTACCCCGTCATTTTCGGCAGTTGCGATCGTGGAAATCATTAAGTCGGCATTAAAAACAGGATCGGCAAGTTTGAACGCCGGCGTAGCGGCCTTTATTTTTAAACTGTTTTGCATATTCGCACCTTGAAACGAGGCGCACGAAAACCGCGCGCCCGTAATAAACGATTATTCTTCTTCCTTTTCTTCCGTTTCGCCTTCTGCTTCGCCTTTTGCAGCCGCGCGAATTTTTGCGGAAAGTTCTTCCTTAATAGCAGGATTTTCCTTCAAGTATTGGCGGAACTTTTCTTTGCCCTGAGCAACTTTTTCGCCATTATAACTGAACCATGCACCGCTCTTTTGGATTACGTCGTACTGAACGCCCATATCGATAATGCAGCCTTCTTGCGAAATGCCTTCGCCAAACACGATATCGAACTCTGCTTGCTTGAAAGGAGGCGCAAGTTTGTTCTTAACGATTTTCGCTTTGGTGCGGTTGCCCATAATGCCGTCGCCATCTTTGAGCGTATCCATTCTGCGAACGTCGATACGCACGCTTGCGTAGAATTTAAGCGCTTTACCGCCGGGCGTGGTTTCGGGGTTGCCGAACATAACGCCTACCTTTTCTCGAAGTTGGTTGATGAAAATTACGCAGGTGTGGGATTTGTTCACAATAGCCGTAAGTTTACGGAGCGCTTGCGACATTAAGCGGGCTTGCAAACCAACGTGCGAATCGCCCATATCCCCTTCGATTTCCGCTTTCGGCGTGAGTGCCGCAACGGAGTCCACAACGATCATATCCACTGCTGAACTTCTAACGAGCGCATCTGCAATATCGAGCGCTTGTTCGCCCGTATCGGGTTGGGAAACGTACAAATCGTCGAGATTTACCCCCAACTTTTTCGCATATACCGGGTCGAGCGCATGCTCAGCGTCGATAAACGCGGCAACGCCGCCCATTTTTTGCGTTTCGGCAATGGCGTGCAACGCAACGGTTGTTTTACCGGAAGATTCCGGACCGTAGATTTCGATAATTCTACCGCGAGGCATACCGCCGATCCCAAGCGCGAGATCGAGCGTTAAGCAACCCGTGGGAATTACTTCAATTTCGGTATTCCCAGCCGCATCACCAAGGCGCATAATCGATCCTTTCCCGTATTGCTTTTCAATTTGCAATAACACGGCGTCGAGCGCTTTCATTTTTTCGGAATTGTTTTTTTCGTTTTTCATGTTCTATTATTCTCCTATCTGTTTTTTACCAACTAAAAAATTATAAATCTTTCAAGCGTCGGCACGCCAAAAATAGCGCGTGCGTGATTCCTTTTTCCGTGATTTCATCACGGTCGCCTGAAAATTCGAAACGATACACGTACACTCGTTCCCTCGTCCCTACGGAAATAAAGCACAACCCCACGGGGATATCCGCCCGCTCGGGTTTAGGTCCGGCAACTCCCGTTGTGGCAATGGCGATATCGCATTGACCGCTAGAAAGCACGCCAAGCGCCATTTCATAAGCCGTTTTATCCGAAGCCGCGCCGTGTGCACCAAGCGTGACTTCACTCACACCGAGCCTTAAACGCTTTGCTTTTTCCGAATAGGTGTTTAATCCTTCAAAATACACGTCGCTTGCGCCTGCCACCGAAACGATCCTGCGCCCAACGCCACCGCCCGTAAACGATTCCGCTACGCTTATCTTTTGCCCTCTTAAACGCAAAAGTTCTATCAACCGCATCTCTAAAGAAGTGCCATCCAGCGCATACACGCTATCCCCTAAGCCTTGGAGTAATAATCGAATTGCATCTTCGGCAAGCATAGCGTTTTCAGCGCTTAAATACAACGTATAGTCGTTTGCACGAACGCCGTAATCAAGATATATTTTCTCGCCGAACGTACCTCTCACGGCGCTTACTAATCTTTTTACAAGTTCGCTATCGTTATGCACGAAACGAACGGTTCTCCGTATCTTTTTTACACCTAAAAGCCCGTCTAAATACGGCAAAACTCTTTCCAGAATAAAGCAGTCTTCTTCGCCGTTCGGCAATAAAAACAAGGTGTTTTCGGCGTTTTGATAAATAAAATCGGCAATTTCGGTATATTCCCCCGCTAAACTACCCTTGAATGCGCTAAGCCGCTC
>JAFTHR010000209.1 GCA_017457345.1 Clostridia bacterium
AAAACAAAGCCCGTCTTTACTTTTGGAGAAATCGCAATGGGGTACATGAAGGAAAAACAACGGATCGAGAAGAAGATCGTTAAAATACGGTGGATTTATTTTGCCTTGTCGCTCGTTCTTGTTGCCGTGCTATGCGTACTTGCCGTATTCTTCTCGCCGAACGAGTGGAAATACCATATCGCCCTGCCGAGCGTTGAATTTTGCAAACAAGGGGAATTGCGCGTTTCCTTTTTAAACGTTGGGCAAGGGGACGCAACGCTCGTCCGCTTTCCAGACGGGAAAACAATGCTCGTAGACGGCGGCAACGAAACGCAGAAAAGCGAACTTTCCTTAATGCGGTATTTAAACGCCGCAGAGATAGAAAGAATTGATTACTTAGTGCTCACGCACCCGGATGCCGACCATTGCGGCGGGTTAGGCGTGGTGGCAGAAACGAAAGAAATCGGCACGGCGTATTTGCCTTCTAACGTGCAAATAGAGAAAGGCGGCGCGTATGAAGAGTATTTGAGCGCGTTAGAGAAAAACGGTTGTGCGGTTGCAAAAGCGGATCGAACGCTTAGGATTGTTTCTACCGATCCTGCTTATCCTTATTCGGTGGTGGGTTTATATCCCTATGCAAGCGGAATTGATCAAACGGACGGGGAAGAATACGAATCAAACGAGCGTTCCTGCGTGCTTTTGATTGAATATAACGGCGTGGAGATTTTGATTTCAGGCGACGCGCCCGCCGAAGCGGAAGAAAGCATTATGCACGATTATTCGTTGGGGATGCTAGCCGTTGGCAATGGGAACTTGAATAGTGTGGAGATTTTGAAAGTTGCACACCACGGTAGCAATAATGCAACCACGCAAAAATGGATTAACTTTTTGCATTTACAAACGGCGGTTATTTCGGTGGGAGAAGGGAACGCTTACGGTCATCCTACCGCGGAAACGTTAGCGCGGTTATCGGCAGGCGCGGTGCAAACGTATAGAACGGATTTGCACGGGCATATCGTTGCCGTAGTTAGCGGGAACGGAACGTATGAAATGAAAGTGGAATCTTGAATTTTTACAAAACTTTAACAATTTAAAAACAAGGTGTAAATACCTATTTGGTAAATTAGAGAAAAACGGAGGGACGGCATGAAGATTTTAGTGGCGGAAGACGATAAAGCGCTCAACGGTTTAGTGTGTACCTGTTTGCGAGAACAGGGCTATGAAGTGACGGCGTGCTACGACGGCGAGTCTGCGTTAAATGCCTTTGCGGAAGGCGGTTATTCGCTCCTTTTAACGGATATTATGATGCCGAACGTAGACGGGTTTGAAGTGGCGGAAACCATCCGTTTAACCGATAATACTACGCCGATTGTGTTTATGACGGCGAAAGACGATAAGCCTTCCAAAATGTACGGCTATAAACTGGGGATTGACGATTATATCACCAAGCCTTTCGATATAGACGTGCTCGTTTTAAAAATAGCGGCGCTTCTTCGTAGAGCGAAAATCGAAAAGGAGCGCACCGTGGCGGTGGGGAATTGCGTGATGAACGCCGAAGAACGCACGGTGAGTATTGACGGGGAAGAACGCCCGTTTACAGCGCGTGAGTTTGATTTGCTCTTTAAATTGCTCTCCTATCCTAAAAAGACGTTTAGCCGCTCTAAACTGATGGAAGAGTTTTGGGATTACGATTCTTCGGCAACGAGCCGCACGGTAGACGTGTATATGGCAAAACTTCGCGAAAAAAAGCAAGAT
>JAFTHR010000210.1 GCA_017457345.1 Clostridia bacterium
GTTCGCTTGGATAGCGAAAAGCCGAACGCAGAAGCGCAAACTTCCGAAGAGATCGGGTTTAAAGAAGTGACGGGGCAATTTAACCTTTCCGCCGTCACGTTAGAAAACCTGAACAAATCCATTGTACAAGCGGTGACGGGTAAAAAAGAAAAAAGTACCGTTATCGTGAGTTTGAAAGGCGATTCGTTGATCGACGCGGCAAACGGCAGGGACGTCCCTGAATACGTTGCCACGAACGAAGCGCAAAAAGCGGCGAAAAAAATTGAAGAAAAGCAAAACGCTTTTTTGCGTAGATTGAAAGGCAACGGCATTTCGTACCTTTTAAAAGACCGCTATTCCACGATCGATAACGCGCTTGCCATTGAGATTAACGTGAGCGACGCACCTTCGATTCGCGAAATGCCGGAAGTACAGTCGCTAGTATTTTCTAATTCGTACGCCGTGCCCAAAACGGTGGAAGGGAGCGGCTCTTCGCAAACGGCGGTCACTAACGAAACCACGGTACATAAAACGGGTATTTACGATTCCACGGGCTACACCGAGTATTCCAAAGGCGCAGTGGTTGCTATCTTGGATACGGGGCTTGATTATACGCACCCTGCCTACCAACAACTCCCGCCTGCTGAAACGCTCGGCTTGAATAAAACGGCGGTACAAACGTTGCTTGAAACGAAGGCGTTTGCGGCGGAAACGCGCAGCGGCACGTTGGAAGTGAGCGACGTGTACGTGAGCGATAAAGTGCCGTTTGCCTACGACTATGCAGACGACGATCCAGACGTGTACCCTTCGTACTCCAACCACGGTACGCACGTTGCGGGTATCGTCGGCGGGTACGACGAGAGCGGTTATACGAACAAGGACGGCGAGCACGTGGCGGAAACGTTCACGGGCGTTGCACCCGATAGCCAACTCGTTATTTGTAAAGTATTTACGGACGATTTGGAAGACGAAGACTTAGGCGGTGCCGTGACGGAAGATATCCTTGCTGCGCTTGAAGACTGCGTGCTTTTAGGCGTAGACGTTATCAATATGTCCCTTGGTCAATCGGCTGGTTTCTCCAAGCAGGGCGGCGACGACGAAGGGGATTACCTGGATATCGTTTACAATTCCATTAAAACGGCGGGGATCAGTTTGATTTGTGCGGCGAGCAACGATTATTCTTCGGCGTACGGCGGTACGTTCGGTACGAACCTTACTTCTAACCCCGATTCGGCAACGGTCGGATCTCCTAGTACGTATGCGGCGGCTCTTTCCGTGGCAAGTATTAGCGGTCAAAAATCGGAATACGTGATTGCCAACAAAGGCACGCAATACGAAACGCCTGTGTACTATATGGAGGCGCACGACCAATATAGCAATAATATCGACTTTGCAGACGGTTTGCTCGGCAAAGATCAAAGCGTGACGACGGGTGAGTTTGAATACGTTGTCGTTCCTGGTACGGGCTTGGCTTCGGACTATTCGGCACAAGTGAAACGCTTGTTCAACGAAAAACCGTACGAACGTATTGCGCTTATCAAGCGTGGCGTTTCCACCTTCGAAGAAAAAGTGGAAATCGCTATGCAAAACAAAGCGGGTGCCGTTATCGTTTACAACAACGTGGCGGGTGAAATTCGTATGGCGCTTGGCGAAGTGGAAAATCCCGTGCCTTCTATCTCGATTGATAGAGAAGCAGGGGAAGCAATGCTTAAAGTGGTGACCAAGTCTAATAGAATCGGTAAAATCACCATTGATCGTTCCCTTTCGGCGGGTCCGTTTATGAGCGACTTCTCTTCGTGGGGACCTACGCCGGATCTTAAACTTAAACCGGAAATCACGGCGCACGGCGGTGAAATTACGTCTACCGTACCCGGTGGCTACGGCGAACAAAGCGGTACGAGTATGGCGTCGCCGAATATGGCGGGTGTCACGGCGCTTACGAGAAATTATATCAAGCAAGAACTTGGCTCGGTGATAGACGTATCTAGTGCGGTGCAAGTAAACCGCCTTGCAAACCAAATGATGATGAGTACGGCAACGATCGCTTACGACGAAGATAATTTGCCCTATTCACCTAGAAAACAAGGCGCGGGGCTTGCGAGCCTTGAAAACATCATCCACACCGGCGCGTATCTTTACACGGAAAACGCCGAAAACGACAATCGTCCAAAGATTGAACTTGGGGATATGTTGCAAGAAAAAGACGAGTACGAGTTAGAGTTCTTCGTGCATAATTTCAGTAGCGTGGCAAAAACGTTTACTTTGCAATCCCTGGTAATGACCGAATCGGTGGATTACGACGGGTTTGCCGTTGCCGAACAAGCGTATATGTTAAATGACAATCAAACGGTTTGGTACGTTGGGGATAGCGCAGAACCTTCTTCGGCAACTCTTTCGGTAAACGCGGGTGAAAAGGTAAAAATCAAAGCGGTGGTTTCTCTTTCCGCCGAAGAAAAAGAATATATCGAAGAAAACTTTAAAAACGGTATGTACGTGGAAGGGTTTATCCGCTTGGTATCGGAAGAAGACGGGCAATGCTCGTTGACCTTGCCGTTCCTTGGCTTCTACGGCGACTGGTCGAAAGCGCCTATGCTTGACCTTGACGTGTTTGAAGTGACGGCGGATGAAAAAGACGATTCGATCGAAGAAGAAGATAAACGCCAAGAAAGCGTTTGGCCGACGCAAGCCTTTGCTTCTTACTACAACGAAGATTTTATCATCCCGATGGGTAGCTACGTGTACGTTCTCCCGGACGAAGCAGACGAGATGTGGCCGGAAGAAGAACACGGCGCAATTTCCCGTTATAACAATTTCTACGGCGACGACGCTGAAAATAACTATATGACCACCACGTCCGTCAAGGCGGTATACGCAGGTCTTTTGCGGAACGCGAGAACGGTGAATTACACCCTTTCGAACGCGTACACGGGCGAGATTTTGAAGACGGATACCATCAACCGCGTGGCAAAAGCGCATACTTCGGGCGGCTCTACCGTTCCTGCGAACGTGGAACTGGAATTGTACCCTGAAGAAAGCGGGTTAATGTCTAACGGCAAATACAAAATGACGTTTGAGTTCTTGCTCGACTATAAAGACGGAACTGCAAACGATAACGTGTACGAGTTCACCTTCTACGTAGACTACGACGCGCCCGTTTTGGAAGACGTACGCGTGCGCTACGACAATTACAAAGAAGGCACGAAAGAAAAGCAAAAAATCTATTTAGAGTTCGACGTTTTCGATAACCATTACCCTCAATCGTTAATGCTTTGCTATTTAGACGAAGAGTATTCGTTCGAAGCAAAGAAAGAAGAAAACGTGTTGAAACTTGCCACGGAATACGTGACGCCCATTCGAAACGCAAAGAAGAACCAAAAAACGACCGTTTCGGTGGAAGTGACCGATTTCTATGAAAAGTATAAATCTGGTTTATACGTACAAATCGACGACTATGCGCTCAATAATTCCTTGTGGCAAATTATGCCGAATAAGGTGTTGGACGCGAGCACGCCCGATACCTTTGAACTTGCCGAAGGCGAGGAAACGGTGACGGTGGACGTGTACGGCACGCACAAAGTAAGCCTTGTATACGAAGGGAACGCCGACCTTTCCAACTTCAAGTGGGAATCGAAAGCGCCTAACTACGTTGCGGTGAAAAACGGTGAAATCGTGGGGCTTCAATCCACGCAAAACCTTCAAGATCCCGTGCGTGTAGTTGTTAGCAACGGCAAAGTTTCCCGCTATATCAACGTAAACGTCACCTCCACGGTAAAGCGTTTGGGGATTCCTTCCATCTCGTTCGGCGAAATGCAGGCAATGAACGATTGGCTCACCAAAGCGCAAGGCTTGGTAGAAGTATATTCGAATAGTTCGTTTAAGTTAGACGTGGTAGCAGATCCTTGGTATTACCCCACGAGTGAGTTAGAACTTTTGTGGGAATCCAAGAACACCGATATTGCCGAAGTGGATCAAAACGGTAACGTAATCACCAAGCAAAAGGGTGTGACGAGTATTATCGCTTACCTTTGCGAAAACGGCAAACCGACCAACTTCTCGGCAAACGTGCAACTGCGCGTGGTAGACGATTTCACCATTCAAAACTATACGCTGAGCGTGTACCGCGGCGTGGGCTACAACGGTGTTGAATGCCCGCATTGCCATAGCGCTTGGGAGTATAGAGAATTAGAAACGGTGGAAATCGACGGGCAAAAGGTGATCGGCGTATGTCCTACGCCTGCCTGCCGTGCGGCGGGGAAAGTCATTCGCGATTGCGAAGACGTGCTCTTGAAAGTTCCTGCCGATAGAAACGTGATGTATATCGGCGAAAACGCCTTTAAAAACAACGATAACGTGGTAAAACTCGTATTGCCCGAATCGTTGATGGAAATCCAAAAACGTGCGTTCTTGAACTGCTCGGCGCTCAAAGAAGTGTACTTTGTAGACACGGTGAAAAAAGAGATTGCGAACGCTGACCTTTCTATGATCCGCGAAGAGGCGTTCTATTATTGCCAAAACCTTGAACTGCTCGATTTTAGCAACAACAAAACGTTCACCGTTGCTATGTCGGCGTTTAAGGATTGCGTATCGCTTGAAGAAGTTAAGTACGCAAAGAATATCGGCACTATGCACGATCGTGCGTTCTCTGGATGTACGTCGCTTACAGCAATCGATTTGAGCGGCTTACATATGAGCGGCAAATACGTATTCGAGAACTGTTCTTCCCTTGCGGAAGTGACGACGGGTAGATTTACCGCTATCGGCCCTTATATGTTCGTGGGCTGCAACAGTATGGAAGAGATTACCGTTCACACGCCGAAAGTAGGCGAAGGTGCGTTTAGAAATTGCACGGGGTTGCAAAGAGTGAAGTTCGAAACGAAAGCAGGGGAAGTGCCCGTTGCGTTCGCGATCGGCGCGAGTGCGTTCGAAGGCTGTACCGCGCTTACGGAAGTAGATTTTGGAACGGAAACGGTGCGTTCGATCGGTCGTTCGGCGTTTGCGAATACGGCGCTTACCACGTTTGCTCTTCCCAGCGGGTTAGAAGTGCTCGGCGGCGGGTTTGTAAACGGCACGGGCGTTGTAGAAGTTGCTTTGAGCGATAGTTTAAATCTTTCTGCAATTCGCTTAGAAAACTTCCTTTCGCAAAACGTTATGTGGACCGTACCGCAATCTTCGAGTGTATATTATCAAGATCCGAATAGCGGATTTATCTATACTGCCGATAAATCGGTGCTCTTAATGGCGTATAGCGCAAATGGAGACGTGGTTTTCCCGAGCGACGTGCAATCGGCACTCAAAGAAATTAAAGAATATGCGTTTGCGGGTAGCAATATCAACTCGGTTGCAATTCCTGCAGGCGTTGAAAAAATCGGCGTAGGAGCGTTTAAAAACTCCACGCTTGCTGCGGTGTCCTTTGCGGGAAATTCGATTACGGAGATTGCCGAATCGACCTTTGAAAACACGGCGCTCACGCAAGTAGCGCTTCCTGCAAGCGTGCAAACGATCGGAGTGAACGCCTACAAGGGCTCGGCGATTAGCGGGATTACCGCGCAATCCTTCCAAGGCACGGTGGTAAATTCCTATGCCTTTGCCGATTGTAAAGACCTTACGAGCGTAGCGTTTGCTCAAACGGTAAAAACGTTTGGCGACGGTGTGCTTAGCGGTTGTTCAAACTTAGAAACGGCGGAACTTCCCGCGCTTACGAAAGTAGGCGATTACACCTTCTACGGCTGCTCTTCCTTAAACGAAGCGTCGTTTGCAGAAGGGGCAACCGAACTGGGCGGATGGACCTTTACAGGCTCTTCCGTGCGCAAGGTGACCTTGCCTTCTACGGTGACGGAAATTAAAGCGGGCGAACGTTTCGTGCTCGGCACGAACGTGTTGTTCACGGGTGCGTTTGCGGGTTGCGTAAGCCTTCAAGAAATCGATCTTGGCGGTGTGACGAATATCGGCACGGCGGCGTTCTTTGGATGTACCAACCTTGCTACCGTAACGGGGCTTGCGGGCGTGCAAACGGTGGGCGACTATGCCTTCTATAACTGCAACGCTCTCACGGCGCTCAACCTTGCGGCGGCGGAAAATATCGGCAAATTCGCCTTTGCGGTGCAAAACGGCGGTGCGGCTTATCAATCCGTTTTAATGCCTTTGGTAGAGAGTATCGGCGCGTATGCGTTCGAAGGCGGTGCAATGAGCGAGGTTTCCTTACCTGCCACCCTTCTTTCGGTTGGTGACGGCGCGTTCCGCGGTGCGAAAAATCTTGCCACGATTACCGTTGCGGAAGGCAACCCTGTGTTAACCACCACCGTAAACGGCACGGCGGGCAACGTTCTCTTTGCAAAAGAGAACGGGCAATACAAACTCCTTTGCTATCCTGCGGCGCTCGTTGCGGCAAAGGTAGAAGGAAAGGCTACGTACGTTGTGCCCGACTATACCGTAAGCATTCAAAGCGGCGCATTTGGAAATTTGAATGCAGGCGCGCTTGAAAAAGTGGTATTGCCGTTCAGTTTAAAAACGATCGACAACGGTGCGTTTATGGGTAGCGGCGTTTTAGAGTACGTGTTCGAGAGTGTGAACGCTCCCGTACTTGAAACGGAATACGACGCGCTCACGGCAGAATGGTTCTACACCTATGCCGACCAAAATTACACTAGACCGTTCTACGGGTTCTTCTATACGAACTTCGACGGGAAGTTTGCAAACTACACCGATTATATCGGGCAAGAAAGTGCGTTGAAGATTTCTTACCCCGTAAACGGCGTTGGCTACGATAACTTCACTTACAGAACGTACTTTGGCGAAAAGGCGTTGACGACGGAAGTAATGGACGATACCACGCGTGCGTTCATTACGGCAATGTCGGCATTACCCACGCTTGAAACGGTTGGCGGTTGGAAGACGTATGCGGCGGGCAACTTAGCGCTCGTTACGGATACGGCGGAATTGCTTTCTTCCGCACGCGCGTACTTTAATGCTATTAAGAGCGAAACGCAACGTGCGTTCTTGCCGGCTAGTAGTGAAAGCAACTTGCTTGCGTACGAAGAACTGATGCGTTCGGTAAAACCCGTGTACGGCATTTCGGTATCCATTGCACGTGTGGCTTACGACGGGTTAAGTTATAAGAAAGAATACGTAGTTGGGGAAACGTTCGATCCCACGGGCTTGAAGATTATCGTGTATTATAGCGACGGGTCTTCGGTGGTTGCGGATGGAAGCGAATTCACCCTCCTTACCACGCGGGCTTTGAAACTTACCGATAACTACGTGGAATTGCAAGGCTATGGCAGAACGGTTATGGTAGACGTGCGTGTAAACGAAGCGCCCGTAGTCCCCGATAACGGCGAAAGCGGTGAACCGGCTGACGAAGGTTGCGGCGGCGTAATCGGCGTTAACGGCGTGTGGATCGTTGCGGTGCTTGCACTCACCACGGTAGTAATTTTGAAAAAGAAGGAACAAAAAGCATGAGAAAAGGTATGAAAACGAAATTAGCGGTCGGCCTTTTGGCAGCGGCTTCCGTATTGATGCTCGGCGGTTGTACGATAGGGGACACGTTAGACGGGATGGTCGAGGAGCATAATTTGCGCTCCACGATCACCTACTACGCGAACGAAGGTCAGTTCGACGGGAACGTGGAAAAGAAGGTAAAAACCCTTTACCTTGCCCCTGGTTCCAAGGCGCTCGATATCGGGAACAATAAGCCCACGCTCGGCTCGCTCAGCGTAAATTATAACGCAGACTACGAGTTTGGCGGTTGGTACTATATTCAAACGACTACGAATGCAAACGGTGAAACCGTGCCCGTATACGTAGACGAAGCAAAGAAGATTGTTGCGCTTACCGATACGCCCGTAGATTTTAGCGATACGATTGAAGCGAACGAGAACTGGCAATTCGGTGCAAAATGGTTCAAGAAAGAAATGATCGATTTCGTGCTCGTTTATAACGGCGTTGGCGGGTTAGACTTAGGCGCAGGCAACGTGGTGCAAAGCGGTGAAATTCTTCTTGAATACAGTTATAACGGGGAAGAAGAAGCGAAAAAGCCTACGCTCGCACCGGAAGTTTCTCCCGTTAGCGAATGTACGTTCGTGGAGTATTATTTAGACGCGGCTTGTACCATTCCTTGGGTTTCTCCCGTGGAGAGAACGGGCGGAGAGAACAGAAAAATTTACGTAAAATATATCGAAGGCGATTGGGAACTCCTGAAAGAAAAATCGGATATGAATATGTTCATGCGCCGTGTTTCGGGGAACTATAAGTACTATTTAGTCAACGATATCGATTGCGGTGGTGCGGAATATAGCATTGCAGAAGAATTCAAGGCAACGCTCGAAGGAAACGGCCACACCCTTTCCAACTTCACGTTAAAGAAAACGGTGGATAGTTCGGAAAAACGTTATGCCATGTTCGGGGATATCCGTGCGCAAGCGGTAATGCGGAATATCACGTTCAAAGAGATAACGGTTGCGTATACCTTCCAAACGAATAAAAACGCTTCCCTTTATTTCTTCTGTACGAGCGTGGAAAACGGCGCAACGCTTGAAAACGTGGTGATTGAAGGCGGCGCAGTAAAAGTGGATTTAAAAACGGGTAATAGCGTGTATAACTTAGGCATTAACGCTTCTACCGGTCCTTACTCCTATGAGTTATACGTATTTGGTAGTTATGATGCGAGCACGGAAGAAGACGTTTACGAAACGGACGAAGCCTTTCTTGCGGCAAACACGGGCATTTCGTTTGCAAAAGATGCAGAGAACGAAAACGCCGATATCGCGCCTATGCTCCAAGTACCGAAACTGGATACCGCAAACTAAAAAGGAAAAATAAAAAAACACATATATGGAGGAAAAACTATGAACAAGAAATTACGGCAAGTATTGTGCTTAACGTTCGGCGCAATGATGTTGTTTTCAACAGTTGGCTGTAAAGATGATGAAGATCCCGGTGCCGGCGTACAAAAGTACGATACCGAAAACCGCCCCGTGGTATTCTCGATCGGTGCACTCGACCAAAACTTCAACCCGTTTTTCAGTACGTCGGCAACGGATACCGAAATTATTTCCGTCACCCAACTTGGTATGCTCACCATTGACTCGGAAGGCAACTACATTTGTGGCGAAAACGAAGCAACCGTTGCACTCGATTACAACATCACGTACAAAGATGCAGGCGGCAACGTAGTTAGTTCGGGTAGAACGGACGGCTCAACGGTGTACGAATTCGTTATTAAAAACGGCATTAAGTTTAGCGACGGAGACGATTTGACGATTGACGACGTGCTCTTTAACTTGTACGTATATCTCGACCCTGCGTATAACGGTTCGGCAACCATCTATTCCACCAAGATTAAAGGCTTGAACGCATACCGTCAACAAAATCCTGAATTGCAGGATGACGAAGAAGTAGACGGTACTTCTTCCTTTGCGCTTGAAGCGGTGGAAAGAATTAACATGATCAAAGCGTATTGCGACGAAAACGACGAAGATTTAGCGCCGTATTATCCCGATACGACCGAAATTCCCCAAGTACTTACCGATTTGCGCTTGATTAAGGACTTCTTCTACGAAGAGTTGCAATCGGACTGGACGGCTTTGGCGGGCTCGGTTGCTTCCGACGCTTACCCCGACTATTCCTTCACGCAAGACTGGGAAGCATTCCTTTTGAACTGCGGCGTTATTTACGTAAAAACGGAATTGAACGCAAACGGGAAAATCGTTCCTATCAAGCAAAACGGTAAATACGTCACTTCGCTTGTAGACGTAGACTTTGCCGACCAACTTGCTTCTTACGTAGCGACGAACTGGCAAGCATACCAAACGGCAAACGCTTGCACCGAACAAGAAGCAAAGAACGCCGTTACGAAAGAATGGGCGATTAACCTTGTGTACGAATCCTATTGCTCCGGCTATAACTATAGAGACGGTGAATCGGCAAGCATTGAAGACGACGATAATAGCCGTGTAGCCGAAATTTTAGATGCGTGGGCAACGGGCTCGAAAGTGCTTGAAAGATTTACGTCGGAAGCGCGCAGTAAGTACTTCCAAACGGCGGAACGCGTGCCTAGCGTTAGCGGTATCACGCAAAGCAAAACGAACACCTTTAAAGGAAAAGATCTCGGTGCTATGCACGACGTGTTGAGAATTGAAATCAACGGCGTTGACCCGAAAGCACTTGCAAACTTCTCCTTCGGCGTTGCTCCCAGACATTACTATTCGAACGAAAGCACGTGGACGCAAGCAGAAAAGGACGCATATCCTTACGGCGTTAAAACGGGGAACACCGAATTCTTTACCACCGTACTTTCTTCGGATGCAAAGAACGGTTTGCCCGTTGGTGCAGGCGTGTATAAAGCGTCTAACGAAAACGGCGGTTCGGGTACGATTGATAGAACCACGTTCTTTAGAAACAACGTTGTATACTTCCAACGCAACACCTATTTCGATACGGTGGGCGGCGACCAAGTGCACAACGCTAACATCAAGTATTTGAACTACAAGGTGGTAAACGAGGCGAACATTATGAGCGCGCTCGAAACGGGGGATATCGACTACGGTCAACCCAACGCAAAGCAAGATAACATCAATAAAGTTGCTAGCAATGCGCACCTTGACTACGTGAAGTACTTAACGGGCGGCTACGGCTACGTGGGTATCAACCCTAAGTTCGTACCCGAAGTAGAACTCCGTGTTGCTATTATGAAGGCAATGAACAGAAACTGGATCCTTGACTATTACGGGGATATGGCGGAACTTATTGAACGCCCTGTATCCAAAACGTCTTGGGCATATCCTAGCGCGGCGAAGTTGTACGATACCGATTTGAACTTCGATATGTCGTTCACCACGAACACGGACGATATCATTGAACTCGTTGAAATGGCAGGCTATACCACGATTGGTGAGGACGGCGTTCGTAGAAACGACGACGGCGATAAACTTAAATTCAAGTTCACGATTGCCGGTGAAACGACCGACCACCCCGCATATTCTATGTTCAACGCGGCGGCGGATCTTTTGAGTAGTTGCGGATTTGACATCACGGTAGGGACTGACGTGCAAGCGCTTAAAAAACTTGCTACGGGCGGTATGGCCGTTTGGGCGGCTGCTTGGAGTTCGGCGCTTGACCCCGATATGTACCAAGTTTACCATAAGGATAGTACGGCTACTTCCGTAAAGAACTGGAACTATAGCCAAATCCTTGATCCTGCAAACGACAAGTATTCGTATGAAAGAAATATCGTTCTTGAACTTAGTGAAGTGATTGAACAAGGTAGAAAAACCGACGTTAAGGGCGACCGTATCCGTATCTACGATCAAGCGCTCGATATGGTTATGAACCTTGCGGTGGAACTTCCTACCTATCAAAGAAACGATTTGATTATCTTTAATAAGGACGTAATCGATTCTACCACGCTCAACAAAGAAGTAGAGTGGCCGAACACGGTTATCAGCAAACTTTGGAAATTGAACTTCAACTAATAAACTAAAAAGCGTTCTCCTGCGGAAAGGGCAATCCGCCCTTTCCGCAGGAGAATAAGAAAAAAGGCGAACCAAATGGTTAAATACATTGTTAAAAGAATACTTATCTCGCTTTTGATATTGTTCGGGGTATCGGTTATCTTGTATTTCTTGATCCGATTGATGCCCGTGAACTATATTGAAAATCAATACTACGCCGCGCACGGTCAAACGGCGGTCAGCCAAGAAGCGTTAGACGCGCTCTTGAAACAGTACAACTTACACGATTCTTCCTTTTTTGGGATTTGTAAAGGGTACTTCGATTGGCTTTGGAAATTCATGCAAGGGGATA
>JAFTHR010000211.1 GCA_017457345.1 Clostridia bacterium
AGTTATCACGAAGTGGATAGTTCGGAAATGGCGTTTAAATCGGCGGCGGCAATCGCCTTTAAAGAAGGGCTCAAAAATGCAAAACCCGTCCTTTTAGAGCCCGTTTATCGCTTAAAAATCAATCTCCCGAACGATTATTTAGGCGACGTTATGGGCGACGTGAACAAACGCCGCGGGCGCATTATGGGCACGCACGGCGAAGGCTCGCACACGATTGTGACGGCGGAAGTTCCGCAAGCGGAAATTATGCGCTACACGATGGAACTTCGTTCGCTCACGCGCGGCAGCGGTAAGTTCGTTTCCGAGTTTATCGGCTACGAAGAAGTTCCGCCTATGATCGCAGAAAAAGTAATTCAAAAAGCCAACGCATAAGCGTAAAACAAACCCCTGCCTATCGGTTTTCCCGTAGGCAGGGGCTTTTTTTGTTCGTTTGAGCACGCGAAATCGCGCGCTCTTTTTTTATCGTTTTCTCCTTACTTTTTCTCCACGGTCACGCAAAACGTTTCCGCATTTTCGAAACAAACACAAATTTGATCGCCCACTAATTGACAGTCGCCAACAAGATCGTCTTTCAAGTTTACAAGCAAAATTTGCAAAAATTCTTCTTTCGTCATATCTTCCGTTCCTCCTTTCTTTTTTCCTAAAAATCGCGCGCCGATTTTTTCTATATTTATTATATCTTCTCTTTTGAGATCTTGCAAGCAAAAAATCACGAAAGAGAAGATAATAAATTGTAGAAAGGTGTCTAGTTTATGAGTATTTTGTCGAAACTGCCTGAAAGGCTAAAAGAAGAACTGTTTGAAAAGGAATTTTCCACCGCCGAGTTCGCTGAAAAAATCGGCGTGAAACGGCATACCGTCACGCAGTATTTACAAGGCGTACGTTTGCCGAAATTTCACACGTTCGTGGCTATGCTCGACCTGTTCCATTCTTCGGCGGATTTCTTGCTTGGGCGCAGCGAAAACCCTGATTATGAACGGGCGTACTTGCCCACACCGCCCTTTTGCGAACGCCTGCGCGTCATACTTGCCGAGTGCAATCTTTCACAATACGCTCTACAGAAAAGAACGGGGCTTTCGTGGAATAACTTTCACTTTTGGCTCAACGGCAAACGCTCCCCGTCGCCCGAACTCCTTGAAAAAATCGCCGACGCGCTAGACGTTTCCGTTGATTATCTACTCGGTAGAGTAAAATAAAACACGCCGTAGGCGTGTTTTTTTATTTCATAACGTTTCGTTTTAATAACTCGTCGGCAAGGAGCGCAAACCGCTCGGGCGAAAGAGTTTCGCCACGTGCCTTTTCTTCAATTCCGCAAATGGATAAAACGTCTTTTGCTGTTTCACGGGAAACATTGAAATAATTTACCAGGTTGTTTTCTAGCGTTTTTCTTCTGTTTAAAAAGGCGCATTTTACCGTTTGGCGGTAGGCTTTTTCGCTTTTTACCGCTATTTTGCCGCGTTCAAACTCTATTTTTACAACTGCCGAATCCACGTTCGGTCTAGGGTAAAATAAGTTGCGCGATACTCGTTTTACAATCTTTGCCTTGCCTTTTAAGGCAATTCCCGCGGTGATTGCCCCGTATTCGGGGGTGTTCGGCTCGGCACAAAACCGCTCCGCCACTTCTTCTTGCACCATCACCGAAATGCCTTGCACTTTTTCGCTTTCTTCTAAAAGTTTCGTTAAAAGCGGCGTGGTAATGTAGTACGGCAAGTTCGCCACCACCGTGTATTCCCCGATTTCCGCCTCCAACTCGGTAAGATCCGCCTTTAAAAAGTCACGGAAAATCACTTCCACGTTTTCAAGCCCTGCGAGCGTTTCCGCTAAAACGGGCTTTAAGTCGGTATCCACGTCGAACGCGTACACTTTTTTCGCCTTTTCGGCAAGGGCGCGCGTAAGCGTGCCTGCACCGCAGCCGATTTCCACAACGGTGGTCGTTTCGTCTATCCCGCTTGCGGATACGATCGAAGAGAGCAAGTTTTTATCGGATATGAAGTTTTGACCAAATTGCTTTTTAAAGCGAAATCCGTTTTTTTCTAAAACGCTCTTTAAATCCTGCATCCTTAAACTCCCGTTTGCGGTACGTCTCCTTCCAACGGCTTACCCGTTTCCAGGTGACGGTGTTTTTTTATGTACCCGCTGCGCAAAATCTGGCGAAACGCGTCCTTCGGGTTATAGAGCATATACGCCCAGTCCTTCCCTAGCCGCTCAAACGCACCGTAGGCGCAAAACGCCGCGTACGAACGCTCGTCTATCGGCACGAAAAACGCCACGGCGTAAAAAGGGGATTCCAAAGGCTCATCTTTGGGTAAAATTGCAAGCGCAAGTTCCGCCTGGCGCTTTTTCTTGCGGGAAGCAAGAGCAAAATCCACCGTTTCCCACGGGAAAAAGCGGGTGTTTTCTTCCACTTCTTCAAATACCTGCCCCTCGCTTTTCCCTTCCCATTGCACTTTTAAGCCTTCTTTTTGCGCGGTGTAGGAAAACACGCCGTCGTCAAAGCAAAAGGCGGGCTCTTCATACGCGATCGGCGCTAAAAACAGGTAAGCGTAGCGCTCGATTTCGCGTTCAACGCGCGATAAGCGTTTTTTGTTGGTACGATTTTTTTCTTTCATTATTAACTATCGGTGATATATTTTCTAACGTACAGGGGCACGCCAACGGACGAAGCAAGGGTTTTGCAAGCCTCCACTTCTTCTTCCCCGATACAGTCTACGATCGAGAAACGGCAATTCACGCCTTCTCTTTTGCACGATCTTGCAAATTCTACGAGCGCGGTAAACCCATTTTCGCCGAACATAGAACGGCAGATCTTTTGGTATTTTTCCGCACAGGATGCGTTAAGCGAAACGTTCACTTTATCAATTTTTCCCTTGAGTTCGGGCACGATATCCCGCTTGTGGATTAAGTTCGCTTGACCGTTCGTATTCAAGCGCGTTTGCAAGCCTTTTTCGTGGAAATAATCGCAAAGTTCAAGCATTTCTTGGAGTTTATACGTCGGCTCGCCAAACCCGCAGAAAACGGCTTCTTTAAAACGCTTGATATCCCCCATTGCGTTGATGGATGCAATTACCTTATCTACCGTGGGCTCGCCGTGACGAAGCCACAAATAGTTCCCGTAATAACTAGAACGCTCGTTCCGCACGCAGAAATCGCAACCATTCGAGCATTTGTTAGTCAGGTTTAAATACAAGTTGCCGTCTAACACGTACGCATACGTATCCTTGCGGTTTTCGTTCTTTTCCACCTTCTCCACGCGTTCGTTTTGACCGCGGTTTTTGTTTTTATCCTTATCGCGGTTTTTATTCTTTTCGCGCGCGTCCGCTTGTTGCGGTTTTTGCTTTTGAGGTTGGGGTTGATTTTTCACGGGTTGCGCTTGCTTTGC
>JAFTHR010000023.1 GCA_017457345.1 Clostridia bacterium
ATTGATATGCAATCCCCGAAGTGATAAACCCAACTTCTCAATCTTCTCCTTCCACTCTATTTACCCAGAGCGAAGAAGCGTCTTCCGCTAAGCGAAGTTCACGTGCTTCTACCGCCTTGTGGCGGTTGATGGCGTTCGCCGGCATCATTACGTATTTTGCGGCGTTGCGCTCGTACGGTTTATCTTCCACTTCTTCTCGCGGGGAAATCTCCACAACGCTTTGAGAGTGGGAAAGTTTGGTAGTCGTGCGCAAAATCACGGGCGTATCGTACTCTTCACTCAGTTCATACGCGTACTTGGTAAACGTTTTCGCTTCTTGGCTATCGGCAGGCTCTAACACCGGCAAATGCGCGCTACGCGCAATCATGCGGGTGTCCTGTTCGTTTTGCGAACTTGCAATGCCAGGATCGTCGGCAACTACGATAACGAACCCACCGTTCACGCCCGTATACGCGAGCGTATACACGGGATCGGACGCTACGTTGAGCCCCACGTGCTTCATACAAGCAAGGGAGCGCACGCCTGCAATCGAAGCACCCGCCGCCACTTCCGTTGCCACCTTTTCGTTCGGTGCCCACTCGGCGTAAATCTCCGCGTAGTTTGCTATGTATTCGCTAATCTCGGTACTAGGCGTTCCAGGGTACGCCGAAGATACTTTTACACCCGCTTCAAACGCACCTCTTGCAATCGCTTCGTTGCCAAGCATAATTCTTTTTTCGCTCATTTTATTTACTCCTTAAATCTCTCACCCGTTTCGCCTTCCCTTCAAAACGCTGCAAGGAAGCAGGGGATTCCAGTTGTACTTTCGCATCTAACCCAAGCATGATTTTAAGTTTTTGCTTGGTCTTGCGCTCAATTCTTTGCAATTCGTCGAAACGGTCGGTTGCGTGATTGAGTTCCACGCGCACCGTGAGTATATCGCTATAACCGTCCCGTTCCACCACGATCTCGTAGTGCGGGCCGAGTTCTTTAATCGAGAGCACCACTTCTTCGATTTGTGAAGGGAACACGTTTACGCCGCGGATCTTGAGCATATCGTCTGACCTGCCCATCAAGTTTTCCATACGGCAAGTCGTTCTCCCGCATGCGCAGGGCTCGTAGAATAACCGCGTGATGTCCTTCGTGCGGTAGCGGATAAGCGGCAACCCTTCTTTCTTGATACAGGTAATAACGAGTTCCCCTTTCTCCCCCGCAGGCAACACTTCGCCCGTGGCAGGATCAATAATTTCAGGGATGAAATAATCTTCGTTGATATGCATCCCCGTATGCTCTAAACACTCACCCGAAACGCCGGGGCCCATCAATTCACTCATACCGTAGTTGGAAGTGATTTTCACATCCTTCCCCCAAGCCGCGTGCATTTCTTCGCGCATGGCGTCGGTTAAAAGTTCGCTACCAACGAGCGCGATTTTCACCCCTAAATCTCGTTCGGGTTCTATCCCGGATTCCCTTGCCACTTCCGCAAGCCGCAACGCATAAGAAGGCGTGGCAACAAGCAACGAAGTTTGAAAATCTTTCATATACATTAATTGCTTTTCGGAGTTGCCCGTGGAAGAAGGCACGATCGTAGCACCCACTTTTTCGAGGCCGTAGTGCAAGCCGAGCGCACCCGTGAACATACCGTAACCAAAACAAATTTGCGCTACGTCCGTTTCGCTCGCACCACCCATACAGGCAATTCTCGCCACGCAATCCGTCCACGTTTCAAGGTCCGTGCGAGTGTATCCAACAACGGTCGGTTTGCCCGTAGTGCCCGAACTTGCGTGGATACGCACGAGTTCTTCTCTCGGTACGGCGAATAAGCCGAACGGGTAGGTATCGCGCATATCTTGCTTTGTGGTAAAAGGCAATTTCGCAAGGTCGGCAAGGCATTTCACGTCCTGCGGTTTTACCACTGCTTCGTCCATTTTATTTCGATAGTAGGGCACTTTCTCGTACACGCGCGCCACCGTTTCTTGCAAACGGGCAAGTTGGAGCGCTTCCATCTCCGCGCGGCTAAGCGTTTCTTCTTTTGACCAAATCATACTTCTTCCTCCTGCGTATTCTCTTCAAACGCGGCAAGCACCGTTTCCGCTTGAGGAGGTTTGGTGCACAAACTCACGATAAACGTTACGAGCAACGAATACGCCATACAAATTACGCCTATCATAGGCGAACATTCCACACCGCTTTTTAACGCAACGCCAAGGGTGCAATCCCACGCGTTTTTATCGTACCCGAACACGAAGATTAACCCAACCGTTAAGCAAAGCGTGCCGATAATCGAAGCCCAAACGGCGGGTTTCGTCACTTTCTTCCAAAGCAAGCCGAGTACGTACGGTCCCATAAAACAACCGGCAAGCACGCCCCAACTCAAACCCATTAAGTAGGCGATTGCCGCCACTTTGAATTGCTCGTTTAACACGGCGAGAATTACAGACACGGCAACGAATACAAGGCTTAATACCTTCATGGTGACGTTCACCTTTTTATCGGATGCTTGGGGATTGATTTTTCCTTTGTAAAGATCCACCGCCACTACCGAAGCCGACGCAAGCGATACCGAAGAAAGGGTAGACATACTAGCCGAAAGAATTAACACGGCAATCACGCCGATCAAACCCGTAGGGATTACGATTTTAAGCATTTCGGGAATTACGTTATCCGCGCCCACGTTCGCAACCGAAGGGAAGAAAGCCGAAAGCGCACCCGTAAAGTATGCGCCAAAGCCGATAATTAAGGCAAACAACGTGCTCACTACCGTACCTTGCATAATCGCCTTATCGTCCCGCACGGCGTAGTATTTATGTATCGTTTGCGGAAGAGCCCAAACGCCGAACGAAGTGAGCAAGATGAGCGAAATAAGCGAAGCGGTATTGCCGTACAATCCCGTGTGGGAACTAGAAAAGGTAAACCAACCGAGTTCTTCGCTAGAAGTGAGTGCCGACAAATCCCAGTTCACGTTGGCGTGATTCATAAAGCAAAACACCATTGCCACCACACCGATAAGCATAATAATGCCTTGGATAAAATCGGAAAGCGCCGTGGCAAAATAGCCGCCGAAGAATAAGTATAATGCGGTAAGCGCGGCAAGCACCACCATAACCACCCAACCGGGGATGTTGAATACAATCCCAAAAAGGGAACTCAGCCCGTTATATACGGAAGCCGAATAGGGAATTAAGAACACGAAAATAATAATCGCCGAAACTAATTTAATGGAACGGCTATCATAGCGCTTTTCAAAAAACTCCGGCATGGTTTTCGCTTGTAAACGCACGGTCATTTTCTTAGTGCGTTTTGCCAGCACCAACCAAGCAAAAAGCGAGCCGATAATGGCGTTGCCGATCCCAATCCAAACGGATGCAAGCCCATATTGCGCACCGAATTTCCCCGCGTAGCCGATAAAGATAACGGCGGAGAAATAAGTAGTGCCGTAGGCGAACGCAGTCATCCAACCGTTTAACCCTTTCTTACCCGCAAGCAAGAAATCGTTGACCGAAGACGAACGGTGGCGAGTATAAACCGCGATACCTACCATGCCAAGTGCATAGAGAACGAGAATTGCATAATCTAAAAACATGTTAAATCGCCTCTTTCGTTACTGCGATTGATTTTTTCGTTTTAAAGAGCAAAATCAATCGGGTTTTTTTATGATATCATATATTTTTCGTTTTGTCAACGAAAAATACGCGCTCGCGCGCGTATTTATGCGTGAATATGCGTGAAAACGTACGTCGTTTTATTTTTTAACAATTATCTCGCCGTTCGGCAAATAGGCAATCGGCTCACGGACGGAGCGGCGGCGGTCCAACGATTGCAAATACTCTTCTTTCGTGGCGTATTGCGGTTGGTAATTTTTTACAATCTCTTTTGCTCTTTCGCCTTGTTCTTTAAGCAACAATCCAAGCATGGCAAGTTGCCATTTCGCACTCTCTACGCACGCAAGGATAGGAGAAGTGATTTCATAATCGGCAGCGTGCGCACGTCCGCTCGCACCGCCACAATATACCATTAGCACGGGCATGATGCACGCCAAATCTCCAACGTCCGTACTGCCCGTTGCGTAGCCATCATAATACCCAAACGGCTCTTCTTCCTTAATTTCGGCAAGGGCTTCCTTTGCCACGCTTAATAACTGTGCGTTATTTTCATAGGGCGCATAACCAGGCTCGTCTTCAATTTCTATCCCCACGCCAAACGAAACCGCTGCACCGCAAAGGGCACGATTGATTTTTTCGTTTTCTCTTTCAATCGCTTCAAAGGACGCGCCACGGAGTTGGCTTTCAATCACCGCCGTTTCGGGGATTACGTTCACCGCCGTACCACCCGCCGTAAGAATGGGATGCCAACGGATTAAATCCTTCTCACAAAAGGTTTCTCGAAGCGCGTTTACGGCGTTCAAACCGCAATTTGCGGCATACAGGGCATTCTTTCCAAGGTGCGGCGCGCCACCTGCGTGCGCCGAAACGCCTTTGTAAATTATCCGTTTGGAAAGAAAACCGATAGAGCCGCGCTCGGCGCAAAACGAGTTTCCCGTATGCACCATAAAGGCTAAATCTACGCCGTTAAACATCCCGCGAGAAAGGAATTCCGTTTTCCCGTTTAAATACTTTATCTTTCCATCTTTGCGCAATTTTTGGCGATATTCTATTTCCAAAAACTCTTCGGCGGGAACCACGCAAAGCCGCACGCGCCCGCAGATGGGCGCACGCTCTCCCGCCGATTTAAGCGCCGCCGCCACACCAAGCAACGCCGCACATTGTGCGTGATGCCCGCAAGCGTGCGCCGCGCCCGTTTGTTTGTTCGCATCTTTATGCAAGGGGCAAGTGAGCGCGTCTAATTCAGCAAGCACCAACACTTCGGGCCCGGGTTTGCCCGTATCGTACACGGCGTAAAACCCAGTAATCCCTTCGGCGTATACGAGCGAATACCCTAACTCTTGAAAACGAGCGGCAAGATAAGCCGAGTTTTCATACTCCTTAAACCCCGTTTCAGGGTGCTTGCGCAAGTATTCTTCGGCTTCTAAAATAAACGATTTATATTGTTCTACTGCATTGATTAATTTCTTCATACAATCGCCTCGATCAGTATTATAGCACCTTAAACAATCAAAGTCAATAACCGCATAAAAAAAGAACGCTCGTGCGTTCTTTTTTTTAATCTTTCTTGGTTAAACGTTTTATCATTCTTTCAGCGATTGCGTGTACTCGTATAGTTTCTTCAAAGAAAGCGTTTGCTTCTTTCTTCGTTTTAATCGAACGAACACGCTCTAGTTGTATTCTAATTTTTCCAACGGCAACCGCTTTATAAATCGGCTCCCAAATATCTGGATCTTTCCCCAAGAAAACCGCAAGTTGATCTTTCGTGAGTTTGTTCGAGAATCTATCCATCTCTTTTCCAAAACTCACCATCAATTTTTTGTGCTCTTTCTCGTTATACACCGTTTTACGCGGGAACGCAGAATAGTAATAAAGATCTGCCATTTTCTCCGCTTGGTATAACCCCATAAACGCGTGGAGAGCAAGATCAAACGGCACGCCGTCCCCCATCACAAGTTCCATGTTTTCGTAGAACGGGTCGATTATCTCTTCCGTTTTTATTTCGTCAGGGACTTCGGTAAACGCATCCACGTACGCCTTTGCTTCTTCTAATTCCCCTTGCAGTTGCTTGATTTGCTCTTGCTTTTTGGTTTGGAATTTTTCTTCCGCTTCGCGGAGCAAAAGAGCATCCGCTTCTTGTGCTTCCTTTAACTCTTTCGCGTGCCTTGAATCGTAAGTTGCGTAGCGGATCTTTTCCATCAAAGTATCCAACAACCAGCCGAGCAAGAAAATGAGCAACACGGCAACCGCCCCACCAAGCAACCCGATAAAAATCACTTTGAAAAGGTAGGTAAGGGTGAAGCCTTCTTCCACGGGATAAAATACGTTCCAACCGTTTTTCGCATCCTGCACGCAGAAGATTACGTACCCAGCGACTACGGCAATCGACAACAAAAAGGATAGAATTACGAACACGCTACTGCCCAACCCGTTTTTACGCGAGTTGTAGGCATCCATATTCTTCGTCACGTCTTTACCGAAATTCGGCTTTTTGTTTTGCGTTTCTTGGAGTTTTTGCTCGCAGTCTTTCACGCGATAAACTTGGCAACGGAGTTCCCACAACCGCTCGATCGTTTTTTTATCAACGGGGCGGTTTTCCATTTGCTTAAGTTCTGCTAACCGTTTTTTTGCTTCCTCGTCCGTCATTATTATTTCCCGTCGTGCCCGTCGCGAATGTTATCTAAACCAACTGCCGCCGCGATCAAAAGTTCTTTATATTCGGGCTCGTAAACTTCCACTTGGTAAGAATCGCGGATACCAAGGAAATTCGCCGCGTCGAAATTAGAACCGAATTTACCGATTTCTTTTTCGCCGTCTTTGAGCAAAACGCCGCCGACGGAAGAAAAGAATCCACCTTCAATCCCAAAGTTGTTTTCGCCGTAGTTTTTAATTTTCCACTTCAAAAAAGGAGAGAAGATACGGCAAAGTTTTTGTTTTTTACCATTCTCATCAAACTTGTATATGTAGATGCTTTTGCGGATAAAGTGCCAGTATTTATTGCGCACCATATACAAATTATTTCCGTTTAAATCACGAATAAACTTCTTATTCGTTGCCGTGAAAAATTTACCTTTTACTTCGTAAGCCTCTTTCCCTGCTTCGTCAACAACGTACGAACTGCCGCGGAGCGTCATAATTTTATTTTTTACAAAATACTTCATAATGTTTCTCCTTTAAACAAATTACGTATTTTTATTTTATCATTCACAAGACCTTTTGTCAATACCCATCAACAATAATCTTTCTCTTTTTATATAAAAAACGGCGCTTGTTTGCTAAAAAATAACAAACTAGCGCCATAAAAAAGCAATTTTTATTACGATCTTTTCTTGATGTCTATTTTTTTCGTTATCACACAATCCTACCCAACTTTTAAGGGCGTTTTTTTACGCGTTATTCTTCTTCGCAAGTTTATTTTTAATTAAATAGTAAACGACGTAGAAGAGAATTATGTATAAGAAGAACAACAAAATAACCAGCATAGGATACAACACCGCGTTGCCGCTCACTAATGCGTAAACGAGTTCATACGGCGTGCCGTCTGCGCGCACTAAGAACATATAATTGTACGGGATGAGCGCGTTTGCAATCATTGCCAACACGCAGAAGACGCTCAATATCGCAAAACAAATTACGATATTTTTCTTCTCCATACTCTCCATACCGGAAATAACGATATAAAGCGCCGCAAAACCCGAAATGCTATGCGTTAATCCGGAAATAAGATTATCGATACAAAGTACGGGATAAGAGCCGTAGTTATTGCCTGCAAAATACGTTCCAAGTACCGCACCCAAAAGCCCGAAAATAAACACGAAGTCTAAAGCCGCGTTTTTTATTCTGCCCTTAGAAAACGCCGCAAGGGGAATGGTAAGCATTTGAATACTACACAAAAACAGGGGAAGTATGTATAAAAAATTAAGCGGATCTTTTGACCGAATTGCAAAAAAGATAAGTTCGAAAAGATAAATACCGTCGATAAGGATAGCCGACCAAACAAGCACCTTATTCTTCGTCTTTTCATCTTTACGCTTATTACGCAACCCAAAGAACACGGCAAGCGCAACCATAATCAGCATCAAAATGCTCACAAATAGCAAATGTTGCCAAGAAAAGTACCCTTCTACTTCACGTTGATAGCCACCAAACCCAAAAAAATCCGCCACGGTTTTTTCTCCCTTGTTTATATATCGTGGAACAATTTTATTATAGTGTACGCCGTTTTAGCCTGTCAACGTTTTTTGTCGAATTATGCCGAATTTCTTATCATAAAAACCTATTACACAAAAGAAAAAACACCCGCTCTTGGGTGTTTTTCTTTTGTCTGTTACGAACGATTCTGCTGTAAATCAGGTTTTAGTACTGACTTGAACCCAGCGGGTTATTTATTTCTAAATAAATCCTTAAAGTCTTTAACCAACTTTTGGTCGGCAACTGAACCTGAAATTACCCTAAAATCTTCTTTTTTGATTTCTATAACAGGCTGAATATATCCTGGCTCAATGGGATTAGAAAAATCCGCAACCACAAAGCCGTATTTTTCTATAAAATTAGCCATTACTGTACCAATATACCCCTTGAACAATCCTTGAGCTGCATAATTATCATTTAATAAAATAATTGCGTCCAGTTCTTCCACTAATATATTGTTTTGATATTTATTCATAATTTCCCTCCTTAATAGCTATGTCCTGAATAAGGTGTAATCAATTCTATTTTGCCTTTTGGTTTTAGCTTCCATATTGTATTTACTTTTTGCTCGCTCCCATCTTTATTTGTTAAAGTAATTTCAATACTGATTTTTGTAGCATAATTATTGACTTCTGACTTGAACCCAGCGGGTTATTTATTTCTAAACAAATCCTTAAATTCTTTGACCAATTTTTTATCAGCCAACGAATCCGAAAGCACACGGAAATCTTCTTTTTGAATCGCCATAACAGGTTGAATATATTCCGCCTTGATTGGATTGGAAAAATCC
>JAFTHR010000212.1 GCA_017457345.1 Clostridia bacterium
CCCTTTTTCGAAAGTGACCATGGGCAGCCTTTCCGGTGGCGGGGAATACGGTGATGCGCAAATTATGAAAGAAGGGGATTTACCGTTTGCAGGGGGAAACGGTGCGGTGATTTCTATGAAACCGATGGGGTTTTTATTCGACGATGGGAAAACTTGCCGAATTTTAAGAATTAGCGAAGAGCCGCTCGATAATTTAATCGAACACGCAGGAGAACTCATCCAAAATTTAACGGCAAAAAACAATGATTAAGTTGAAAAAGTACGCAAAAATACTGATTTTTATCATGATTTTACCACTTTTTTCGCCGATATGCATAAAAGACGTTTCAGCGAGCGCAACCGCTTTTTATTCTCAAGCGGAGTGTGTAATGGAGCAATCGTCCAAGCGGATTTTATACGCATATTCTTCCGATAAAGCGTTGCCGATCGCTAGTACAACCAAGATTTTAACGGCGCTCACGGTGATTGAAAACACAAGAAACCAAGATAAAATTGTCACCGTTCCACAAGAAGCGGCAGGAATTGAAGGCTCGTCCGTGTATTTAAAGGCGGGGGAAGAGCGGTCGATAAAAGACTTGTTGTACGGGTTAATGCTACGCTCGGGAAACGATTGCGCCGCCGCGCTTGCCTTATCCGTTGCGCCTTCTCAAGCCGCATTTTCTTCATTGATGAACTACACGGCGCAAAAGTGTGGTGCGCTTAAAAGTAATTTCGTTAACCCGCACGGGTTGCATCACGAAAAACATTATTCCACGGCGAAAGATTTATGTTATATCATGGCACGGGCTATGAATTATCCTTTATTTCGCGAAATCGTACAAACCAAATACTACGAGCCGTGCGGTTGGGAGAACAAGAACAAACTTTTAACGCAATATAACGGATGTATCGGGGGTAAAACGGGCTATACCAAAAAAGCGGGAAAATGCCTTGTTAGCGTTGCAAAAAGGCAAAATAGCCCCGAAAACGGGCAGGAAGAGGCGGAAATGACGTTGATTTGTTCCGTTCTAAATTGCCCTACCACGTACGATCGCACGAAAACGCTTTTTAACGACGCGTTTGAACGCTATCAAATGTACAAAATCCTATCTAGCGGTGAAAAAATTGAAACGGAAAACGGCGTGGCTATGGTAAAAACCGACGTATTTTATCCACTTTTAACGGAAGAAATTCCGTTGTTGGAACGGGAAATTGTTCCTGTGCATACTCCGTTTTCGCCTAAAAACGAAAAAATTATCGCACAAATTAAAATTAGGCTTGCAAATCATTTGATTTTTTCGGGTAATTTATATAAACTATAATCAATAGCGCACAAAGGATGGTATTTTTGATGAGAATCAATAAGTTTTTAGCCGAAAAAGGCGTTGCAAGCAGACGTCACGCCGATAAATTAATCGAAGAAGGCAAAGTACAAATCAACGGGAAAACGGCAACGCTTGGCGCTTCCGTTGAAGACGGCGACGAAGTGACGGTGGACGGAACGCCCGTTTTGAACAAAGAAACCAAACTTTTGTATTATATTATGAATAAACCGAAAGGGTATTTAACGACCGCTTCGGACGATCGCGGTAGAAAAACCGTTATGGAATTGCTACCGAAAGGGATTGACCGCGTGTACCCCGTTGGTCGATTAGACTATGAAACGGAAGGTCTTTTAATTTTGACGAACGACGGTGACCTTGCCTACCGCTTGATGCACCCGAAAAGTGAAGTTCCTAAAACGTATTTGGCAAGAATTGAAGGCACAATGACGGAAAAGGACTTAAACCCTTTGCGTTCGGGCGTGGAACTTGACGGTGTGATGACGAAAAAGTGCAAAGCACATATCGTGGAAACGCATAAACTTTACACGAAAGTGCACATCACGATTACGGAAGGAAAAAATCGACAAGTTCGGCGTATGTTTGAATCTATCGGGCGCACGGTAGACCTTTTAAGGCGGGTAAAAATCGGCTCTTTGGGACTTTCCGGGCTTGATCGCGGCGGTGTGCGTGAACTTACCGAAGAAGAAGTGCTGTATTTGAAAAACCTTTAAAAAATATAAAAAACTCTCCAAAAAAGGGGAGTTTTCTTGTTATTTATTCTTTTTAAGCGCGATAATTGCGCATTAAACCGACTACTTTTCCTAAGATGGAAACTTCTTCGGGCTCGAAAATCATATCCGAAAGCGCCTCGTTTTCAGGGTGGAGAACAACTTTTCCTTCTTTAAAATAGAAGCGTTTTACCGTTGCCTCGTCGCCGATAAGCGCCACAACGATTTCGCCGTTTTCGGCTTTGGGTTGGCGGCGCACGATAATTTTATCGCCGTCGAAAATACCAGCGTCGATCATAGACGTACCTTGCACGCGGAGCATAAATAAATCACCCGTGAATTCGCCAACGGGAAAAGTATAATAATCTTCGTAGTTTTCGTAAGCAAAAATAGGAGAACCGGCGGTGACCGTACCGATCAACGGCACGTTGATGCCGCTACTTTTACCGATAGATACAGAACGCTTTTTATTATCCGTTTTCGTTAAGTACCCTTTTTCATGCAAACGTTCAATATAACTGTGTACCGTTGCAGTGGACTTAATGCCGCATTGTTGACCGATTTCACGCACGGAAGGAGTATAACCGTTTTCTTCGGAAAATTTACGGATATAATCCATAACTCGCGTCAATTTTTCTTCGTTAATCACGCTAATTTTCTCCTTTTATGGATTTTCATTACTATTATAACACATATTTTTTAAAAAAGCAAACAAATGTTTATATAAATTACTTGATTTTCTAAAAAAAAATGCTATAATATAGATAGAAAGTTGTTAAGGAGTTCTAAAAATGCAAAAAATTGGTGAACCTTGCGTGTTGTACGACCGTGATTGTATTGGATGCTTAGAGTGTGAAACTTGTGACCTAGACCCGAATAAGGTGTGTGATAATTGCGGCAAATGTATTGATTTTCAAGACGTTGCTTCAATCAAAATCGATAAACTCTATACCAACCCAGAAGAATATAAAGAATAATCAAAAAGGAAGGCGATTGCCTTCCTTTTATTCGTCTTTTTGGCTATTTTCATCCGTATTCGGTTGCTCGGCGCGTAATTTAACGGCGTTTGCAACGCTTTTTCTGTTATCCTGCGTGATGGCAGCGTAGTGCTTTTTCGTTGTGTTCACGTCGCGGTGACCTAACACGTCCGCCACGATATAAATATCACCCGTTTCGTTATAAAGCCGCGTACCGTACGTGCTACGGAGTTTGTGCGGGGTGATTTTCTTGAGCGGTGCAGCAATTTTGCTATATTTTTTTACTAAAATCTCTACCGAACGCACGTTAATGCGCTTATATTGCATAGACAGGAAGAAAGCGTTTTCCCCCTTGGGAACTTTCGGATCTTTGCTTTTTTGAATAAAATAGTCTTCTAAAGCCACCCGAACCTCTTCAGAAAAGTATAAAATGGTGCGATTTCCGCCTTTTCTCGTAACGACGAAGGAATTATCGGCAAAATTAAAACTATCGTTATCTAAACCGACCAACTCGCTAATACGTATCCCCGTTCCTAAAAACAGAGTAATGATTGCCGTATCGCGAATCTTTGTTTTTTCGTGATAACCTGCGGCGTGACGGGTTAAACCGCTACCGTTTTCCGTGACGGCGATCAATTCTTCCGCTTCCGCGCCATCTAAACGAATAATCTCTTTCTCGTGCAGTTTCGGCGTGGAAACTTTCGCGGAATTATCCACTTCAATAAGCCCTTTACTGAAAAAGTAGCGGAACATTGCCCGAACGGCGGATAATTTACGCGCTTTTGCGCGTTCGTTGCAGGAAAGTGCCTTTTCGCCATAGCGATAGTGGGATAAATAACTTAAAAACAACTCAATATCGTTATGACGAACACAGTTTAAGTCGGCAAGCGTGATATCTTGCACCGATTTTGTACCGCGATAAACCCTTTTTGATAAAAAATCGAAGAAAATCCGTAAATCGTAGGCGTATTTTACGCGGGTTTGACAACTCGTGCGTTGTTCAATCCCTAAAAAATAATCGGAGCAGAAAGGGGGAAGATCAAAAAGCAACTCTTCGATCTTCTCAATATCCGATATATTACGCGTGATATAGTAATCTTCTTTTTTCATTTGAAAAATCCTTATTTTTTCGATTTACGGTATCTTTATTTTATCCTATTTTTATAAACCTGTCAATAAAAAGTGGTGTTTTTCCGAAAAGTTAAAGGAAAAATGTTTTTCCGCTAGAAAATTGCGTGAAAATAAGCGTTTCAATAGAGTAGAATACACCGTGCTTTTATCAAAAAAAGGGCTAAAACTGGCAAAAAACAGTTAAAAATAAGCATTTTTCGCCCAAAAACCCGTAGTAGTGTAGAAGTGATTTAAATCGTTCGCTCAACCGTATATCTGTAAGAACTATTCGTAAAATGCAGGTTTTACGAATAGTTAGGGTTATAAATACAGGGTTTTTAACGCTGAGTTTGATATTTTGCTTTCATTTTATATTAAC
>JAFTHR010000213.1 GCA_017457345.1 Clostridia bacterium
GAGCGGGATCGTAGCCGCCTTAGGAAAAGGGATGGCACCTTATACTCCGTGCCGCACCAAGAATAATTCCTATGATTGCGCCGTGGTTGTTAATACATTCAAGGGTATATTGCGAGCAGGTAGGGCGAAACATACAAGTATGTTTCGAAAGGTATTTTTGATAAAGCCGAATAAGCCGCATACAAAGTATTTTTAAATACGGCTTAAACACTTTTTTTCTTAAATACCGAGCGTTTTCCATAAAAATCGCCCAAAACGGAACCGTAATCGTCACAATTTTTCCTTCTTTAATATCGCGCGTAAATGGGTTTGATAGGTGTGAAAGGAATAGTCTTTTTTCTCCGCTTGCGGTTTTGGTAAAAGCACGATAGAGTACGTTTTTTGAAACTCTCCTTCTACCGATCGAAAGGCTTCTCTAAGCAGACGCTTTACCCTATTTCTCACCACGCTTTTTCCGTGACGTTTTCCAACGGAAATTCCCATCACCATTTTCTTCGAAGGTTTATAAAGTACGGTCAACGAAGGCGAATACGCGCGCTTTCCGCTTTGGAAAAGTTTTTGAAAATCCGCCTGTTTTTTTAGCCTAAGATAGGTCATATCCGTCTCCTCGAAGATAATAGAAAAAAGAGCAAATCCTCTCCTTTAATTAAAAAGGAAAGGAAGTGTCGTTTTTTTAATCAGTTTTCTTATTTAGACAAGTTTTTGCGGCCTTTATCTCTGCGGCGTTTCAACACCTTTCTGCCTGCGGTCGTTGCCATTCTTTTACGGAAACCGTGTACTTTGCTCGTTTGTCTCTTTTTGGGTTGATAAGTTCTTTTCATCTTTCTTTCTCCTTAGATGTTTTGCGAATAATTCTCTATTCTCACGGGGATTTTTCCCACGATAAAAATCTTTTCTTATTATACCCCAAGTAAAAAGTTTTCGTCAAGTGATTTTCGCGCTATCCACGCAAATCTTTTCCCTTTTTTTAGGGGTTTTTGGCTTTTATTTTCTTTTCCTTTCCTTATACGCCCATACGCACGGGTACGATAAGGTAAGAATTCGTTTTATCTTGTTCATTTTCGATCGTGAACGGCGATACCGGCGTATTAAAGGACATTTTCACGGTTTCTTCGTCTAACGCTTTGAGCGCGTCTAACAAGTACTTACCGTTCATACCGATTTTAAGTTCTTTCCCCGTAAATTCCCCTTGTACCGTTTCCGCTACCGAACCCATTTCAGAGTTTGCCGAAATAAACACGCCGTTTGCATTGATGTCAAGTACCACAAGATTGTTTTTATCCCCACGAATAACAACGGACGCTCTATCAATACTTTCAATTAAATCACTCTTATTTACTTTTACTTCCGTTTCGAATTCAACGGGGAAAATGTTTTCCATTTTCACAAACGCACCCACGTACAAACGGGAAGTGAGCGTGGTTTCTTTCACTTGCACGGAAAGGGTGTTCTTTTGTACGTATAAACGCACCGTTTCTTCTCCACCTTCAAGCATTCTGGAAATTTCGTTGAGCGTTCTTGCCGGGCATACCATTTCCATTTTACCGCTACCTTTTTTCGAAGAGACTTCGCATACTGCCATTCTAAACCCGTCTAATTCGGTGGCGTGCAGCGTTTCTCCATTCGATTCAATTAAGCACCCTTTTAAAATAGGGCGGCTATCGTCCGTTGCGGCACAGAATACCGTTTTTGCAATAACGTTCTTTAAATCTTTTTCTTTGAGTTCAAAAAACTCTTCCCCTTGCTCGCCGCCTACGATAGGAAAATCTTCTGCGGAAAGCGTTTGCATTTTCGTTTTGCTTTCTCCGTATAAAATATAAAGTTCGTTTTCTTCCGCTTCTAAAACGACGTTCATCTCGTCAATTTTATTCACGAAATCGGTAAAAAATTTACCGTTTACGCAAACCGCGCCTTCTTCGAGCACGTCGCATACGAGTTTTTGACTAATCGAGATCTCCCCGTCGTACGCGCTTAACGTAAGCACGTCGTTCTTCGCTTCCATTTTAATACATTCCATCACGGGTTTTACCGTTTTCACGGCACACGCTTTACAAACGGTGGTTGCCGCGTCCGCTAAATTAATCCCGTTACACACAAACTTCATAACCTTTTCTCCTTGCGTTTTTATCTATTTAATTTTACCATATTTTACGTTTTTTAGCAAGTGTTTTTCCACATTGTATTAAACTTGTTTAATACTTTTTTAAATTTTTATAAGAAAATTTTTTCTCCGTTTTTCTTTTTTTTGTAGTATAAAACGGTGTTATACGTTCCGCCTTTTTTCTCTCTTAAATATGCTATCATATAATCGCTTTCATCCACCATATACTGGTTTCTTTTCATATAACAGTATTTGGTATATTGATAGGATATTAAGCGCTGCTCGTCCGCTTTTTTTAACACTTGTACGTAGCGCTGTTTATCCACTTCGCTCATAAACCGTTCTTGACCGTAAAAAGGAATACAGGCAATCAGTTTAATTTCCGGATATTTTTCCTTCATTTTAAGAACGCGCTCGGCAGCAAGCAAATCGAATCCTTGCGCCATACCGTTATAAAAACAAGTTGCGCCTTTTTGAATAAATTGTTCAATCGCCCCGTCTAATTCTTCTATCGAAAAATCGTTTTTCAGCGTTCTATGTCCGGTAAAAAAACAACTGCTCATTTAAAATCTCCTTTTGTTGTATTTTACTACTTTCCTAAAGGAAAGTCAATAAAATAAAAGTGGAGAATCAAAACCTTTCCTTTATTATTATTTATATAGGTTTAATAGTAATAGTAGTAGGGGGTGTGGAAATGTGGAAAAGGATACTTTCACACGTAAAAAACCCTTTATTTTTCAACCTTTTTCGACGATTTTTATTTGTGGAAAAATAGGTAAAAAAGTGTTGATAACAAAGTGGAAAAAATGTGGAAAAAATTATATAAAAGTGGATAAAAAAATAAACTAACTAAAAACAGAACTTATAAAAATAAAAAAAAACTTAATAAAAATTAAAAATATATGGTTATACACAAAAACAATCCACACTGTGGAAAACTTTTTACACATTCTTTGGAAAACGATTGCTATTCCTTTTTTTATATGGTATAATAATCGTATGGAAAAGATTGATTTTGAAAAATACGAGTATATAATAAAAGAAGAGAGAAAAAAAGAGTTTGAAGAGTACGAAAAACTGCTTTTAGACTATAATTCTCGTTATAATTTGACCACTATTACCGAAAAAAAGGATATTTTTTATAAACATTTTCTAGATAGCGTGGTTGGAGAAAGTTTCTTTTTAGAAGAAAAAAGCGTTGCGGAAATCGGCTCAGGCGCAGGGTTTCCTTCTATCCCGTTAAAGATAATTCGCCCGGATTTATCCTTTTCTTTATTTGAAAGCGTTGGAAAAAAATGTGAGTTTTTGCGGGTTGTTGTGGAAAAACTTGGTTTTTCAAATATGTATATTTATAACTTACGCGCAGAAGATGCAACAAGGAAAGAAGAATTTAGAGAAAAATTTGATTTTACAACGGCAAGAGCGGTTGCAAGAATGAACAGTTTAAGCGAATATGCACTCCCGTTTATAAAAGTGGGAGGAAAGTTTATCGCTTATAAAAGCGGTGAAAAGGAAGAAATTTACGAAGCGGATTCTGCCTACAAAGCGCTCGGCGGAAAAAGAGAAGAAATTCTTTCCTATTCTCTTCCGGAAAATTATGGAGATAGAACGCTTGCCGTTATTAAAAAAGTATCACTCACGCCGAATAAATACCCGCGTGGGCAAGGAAAAGAGAGAAAATCTCCACTTTAATAGATAAGAAAACCCACTACTAAAAAAGTAGTGGGTTATTTTTTTAAGATAAAATTAATCTTCGGGTTTTTGCACGTTCTTTTTAAATTTTAATTCGTCTACGTGGAAAGTGCGATAAACGAGTCCGCCGTTGCCGTCTTCAATTTTCACAAGAACGGTCATTTTAAGCATATTCACAGAAGCCACTTTTCCTTTTCCTTCGGGCGTTCCCACTTCGGAATTGATTTTCGGCATTTTTGCAAACGCTTCGTTATAGTATTCGCTTTCATACGATAAGCAGCACATCAGTTTTCCGCACATACCGTTTACTTTTCCCGGCGTGATGGTCAACCCTTGCGATTTTGCCATTTTAATGCTCACGTGTTTGGGTTCCGCCATGTTCGCCGCACAACAGCAAACTCTGCCGCAGGGAGCGAGAGAGCCAACGTATTTAACTTCGTCTCGCGGGTTGATTTGGTGGAGTTCTATTCTACAATGGAAGGTGGAAGCCAGAGTTTTTACAAGTTCTCTAAAATCCACGCGTTCAGGAGCGGAGAAATGGAAGGTGATCATAGACCCGTCGAAAGCGTATTCACAATCGATAAGTTTCATATCGAGTTCGTATTTCTCAATCTTTTCCTTGCAAATTTTCATCAGTTGCGGTTTCTTTGCTTGGCGGGATTCGTAAATTTCCAAATCCTTTTCCGTTGCAATCCGCAAAATTTTTTTCAAAGGTTGCGTAATTTCAGAATCGGGAACTTCGTGTTCGGGGTTAGAAACGCGCGCAAATTCCACGCCTTTTGCCGTTTCCACGATAACGGGCGTGTTGCGGAAGTACGTTTCTCCTTCTTTTGCTTGGAAATAGTAAGGTTTTCCACCGTTTTTAAATTTTATAATCACTACTTTTGCCATAAAAATACCTATAAAATAACTTTTACGCGTGCGAATATATATTTGCTAAACAAACTTGCAAACATTGTTCCATCGGCGCGTTAAAGAAAAGTTCTTTTTCACTAATAGAAATTTGTTTTTGCGCGAAAATTAAGGCGCGTTTTGAAAATTTTTCCGCAACTTTTTTAATCCAAAAACGCTCGTTCGTTAAGGTGGTTTCAAAGAGAGAAGACTTTATTAAAAGCGCATCTTTAAAAATCAAAGAAAGGGCGGGAAACAGATATTTTTTCGTTTCTAATTCACACGCTTTTTTCACGTTTTTAGAAAGTTTTTGTTCTCCTTCTAAAAGTAGACGTTGGCAGTCTTCAATCAGCGGTTCGTACAATCCTTCTTTTAAAAATTTTTCCGTGAGACCAACCTTGCCACCGCAAATTTCCGCACACGCGGAAACGAACGGTTTTTGTTTTTCAGGATAAGTGCGGTTTCGTTTAAAGTATTCCGCTACCTGCCCCGCGGAAAACGGCGGGATTTCCATTTGTTTTAAACGAGAAAGAACGGTGGGGAGAACGGAAAAGGGAGAGGTTGCACCGATTAAAAAATATACGCCTTGCGGGGGCTCTTCTAAGAGTTTTAACAGTTTGTTTTGCGCTGCCGCCGTCGCCTTAGAAAAATCGGTAATCACAAAAAGTTTCCGCGTAGATTCAATCGGTTTTAAGGCGCTTTCCTCAATAATTCTTTCAGCGTCTTCCACCATAAATTTTCCGTTTTCTTTTGGAAAAATCAAGCAATCGGAAAAGGTTTCGCGAATAATTCTTTCCGCTTTGTCTTCGTTAAAAAACAAAGTAGCGCACTCTTTTAAAAAAGGGCGCAAAATCTTCTCGTCGTCTAGCGTTAAAAGATAGGCGTGCGATAACTTTCCCGCGGCGTTTGCCGTTTCAAGCAATCGATAGGCGTTTTGGGAACGGACGAGTTGTCGCATAAACCTCTCCTTTTTATTTTCGCTAACATAATTGTAGCATAAAAAACGAAAAAGCGCAAGCGCCTGTAAGTGGAAAAAATCACCGCTTTTTACGAAATGCCAAAAAAAGGAGAGAAGAAAAAGAAGCAAAGGGCTTTACAAACGGAGAAAAAGATGGTATAATACATTCGTATTATCAAAAATATCGGCGTTTTTTCATAGTTGTTAAAAAACGCGGTGCTGATAAGGAGCAAACAATGGAAGAAAAAGACAAAAAAACAGAGTCTTTGAGTTTAGCGGAAATTATCGTCACGCTATTTTCTAAAATCAAGATTTTGATTTTGGTTCTTATCGTGGGCGGAATTATCGGTTGCGTGTACGGTTATGCAACTTCGCATAACGTGCATTACTACGGTACAACACTCAAATTCTTCGTGTCACCCACCGTAAGTTCGCAGTCTTCGGGAACGCTCGCTGCGCCGTTTGCAAAAGCAGACGAAGAAGAGGATGACGACGATTATAAAATTGAAGGGCAATATAGCGCAACCGTCGTGCTTACTATCGTTGACTTTTTGAATTCGGACGAGTTTGCGCGTATTCTTGCCGAAGATATGGATTTATTACCCGATCCGATAAAGGATGACGCAACGTACGATCAAAAATTGCAATATAAGCGTGTTTCTAAAAGCGTAATTTCCCGAGTGAAAGGATCGTACACCGTTTCAATGGATGAAAAATTAACGAATAACATCTTCGTAAAAATCTCCGTGTTAAACGACTGGAACTTTGCGGAAAACGTTATGGCGAGCGTTGAAAAAATGTTGCCGGAATTCGTGTGCGAATATATGCCCGTTTCGGGGATTTACACCGGCACGAAATGCGTTGCAACCATTATGTTCCCCGAAATTTATTTGCTTAACAGCGGCTTTACCCGTACGCAAACAATGAAGTTCGGCATCATCTTTGGGGCGGCGGCTATGGTTGTGGCGGCGGTGATTTTGGTTATCGTATACGCTTGCGACACCCGCTTGCGCGATCCCGATAGTATTGCAAAGAATTTCCAAGTACCCGTGCTTGGGATTATTCCTTTGATTGACGACGCACTCGTGACGGCGCAAAAAACCGAAAAATTGAAAAAAACCGATAAAAAGGAGAAGAAAGAATGAAAATCAAACTTTTCCCTCCGAAAAAACGGAAAATAAACGAAAACGGTCCTTCTCATAGAAAGGACTATCTGCTCAACGATAAAACCCCTTTCGATATCACCGAAGCGTTTAGAAATTTAAAGGCGACGATTTCCGTTTCCGTGCCTAAGCGCGAGAGCGGCGGCATTTCGTTGTTCTTAACTTCGGCGTATCCTGAAGACGGCAAAACGACGGTCACCGTGAACCTTGGTTTGATGTTCGCACTTTCCGATATGAAAGTGGTAATCGTAGACGCCGATATCCGTAAAGGCCGCGTTGCTAAATTCTTTAAGCACCGCTCTTCGCCCGGGCTCAGCGAATACCTGTCTGGGCAAAACTCCTTAGACGAAGTACTCGTGCAATCGGATATAAACGAAAATCTTTACTTTATGCCTTGCGGTACGCATTCTCCCAAGCCCTACGAACTTCTTGAAAGCGACGCAATGAAAGGTTTAAGCGAAAAACTCCGTGAAAAATTCGACTACGTGATTTACGATACCCCGCCCGTGCTCGTGGTTTCGGATGCCATTGCGATTGCACCGAACGTAGACGGGGCGATACTCGTATGTAGACATATGTCTTCGTATATGAACGATATTTCCCGTTCACTCCAAGCGCTTGAAATGGGCAAGGTGAACGTAATCGGCACGGTGGTAAACGGCTACGAAGCGGAAAAGGTAAACTACTCCCGCGGATACAAGAAATACTACTATTATGCGAAAAAGAAATACGGCTACAAGCGTGGATATGGGCGTGGATACGGTTATGGCTACGGCTACGGGCCGCGCGTAGAGAGCGAAGAAAAAGCCGAAACGGCGGTAGAGAAAACGGAAGAAGAGCCGCAGGAAACGAAAGAGAACTAACAAAGAAAACACGGGTATTTCACAGAGAGTGAGATAGCCGTGTTTTTAAAAATGGAAAGAAAAAACACTATGTGTTCCGTTTAAAACGGAAAGAATTTGTTTAATAATTAATTACTATGAAAGAACGGATAGAAAAAGACGAGCAATTGCTCGCAGAACAAAACGAAGAAAGAAAACAGGAGACGTTTGAA
>JAFTHR010000024.1 GCA_017457345.1 Clostridia bacterium
AATGTATACACTCGGCTCGAATTATATGCCTGCTTCTTCGCACGCAGGTGGCTTGCGCTATCACGGCATGAACCCCACCCTTTCGCAACTGAAAGCAGACGGGTTGATGGAAGCCGTTTCGGTAAAACAAACGGACGTGTTCGCGGCGGCTCAATACTTTGCCAAAGTAGAAGGGATTTTACCCGCACCCGAAAGTTCGCACGCTATTAAAGTGGCAATCGACGAAGCGCTCAAATGCAAAGAAACGGGCGAAGAGAAAACGATCGTATTCGGCTTGACGGGCACGGGATACTTTGATATGTACGCTTACCAAAAGTTCAACGACGGCGTGATGGAAGATTACGTGGTGACGGACGAAGAAATTGAAAAAGCCCTTACCTTCCTTCCCAAACTTTAAAACACATAATCAAAAAGGCTTTCGAGCGATTACTCGAAAGCCTTTTTTGTTTTTATAAGATAGTGGCGGTTGATGCCGTTTTAGAAAATTACTCTTCTTCTTTATCCACCGCTTTGATGTCGTACGGCGTGGTTTGATAAACGAAATAATTCAACCAGTTGGAGTATAAAAGGTTTGCGTGCGCGCGCCAAGAAACGATCGGCGGTTTCGTTTCGTCGTCGTTTTCATAGTAGTTCACCGGTTTTTCGATCGGCTTGCCTTGCGAAAGGTCGCGGCGGTACTCGTTATCGAGCGTTTCCGCGTCGTACTCCGAATGCCCCGTAATAAAGATTTGACGGCCGTTTTTGGTAGTCACCGCGTACACGCCCGCTTCGGGGGAAGATGCTAAAATGCGAAGCGGCCACACCGCCTCGATATCTTCTCTTGCCACCGTGGTATGGCGGGAGTGGGGAACGAAAAACACGTCGTCGAACCCACGGAATAAAATGGAGTTTTTATAGTCCACTTTATGCGGGAATACACCGAACAGTTTTTTATCCAGTTGGCGTTTGTTGATGCCAAAGTGATAGTAAAGCCCCGCTTGTGCCCCCCAACAAATGTGGAAAGTGCTGTGCACGTGCGTTTTGCTCCACTCCATAATTTCGCAAAGTTCTTGCCAGTACTCCACTTCTTCAAACGGCATATGCTCTACGGGCGCGCCCGTGATAATCATCCCGTCGAACTTTTGGTCTTTCACGTCGTCAAACGTTTTATAAAACGCAAGCAGATGCTCTTCCGTAACGTTCTTCGATTGATGGGATTTGGTGTGGATAAGTTCCATCTCCACCTGCAACGGGGTGTTCCCTAAAATGCGGGCGAGTTGGGTTTCCGTTTCCACCTTCTTCGGCATTAAATTGAGAATTAAAATCTTGAGCGGACGAATATCTTGCGTAACGGCGCGGTGTTCGGTCATCACGAAAATGTTTTCGCTTTGCAAGGTTTTAACTGCAGGTAAATTGTCTGGGATTTTAATCGGCATAGTTTTTCTCTTTCTTTATACTTTTGCAAGCGCTTGCTCGATATCGGCAATCAAATCTTCGTAATTTTCAATACCGCAGGAGAAACGCACCAAGTCGGAAGGTACACCCGCCGCTTTGAGTTCTTCTTCGTTCATTTGTCTATGGGTAGCGTTCGCAGGGTGCAAACAGCAAGATCTCGCGTCCGCTACGTGCGTTTCAATCGCCGCTAAACGCAAGTTTTTCATAAAGGTTTCCGCCGCCTTTCTTCCGCCTTTGATCCCGAACGAAACCACGCCGCAAGTGCCTTTCGGCATATACTTTTGCGTGAGTTCATAGTACGGGCTAGAAGGAAGCGAAGGGTAGTTCACCCAAGCCACCTTTTCGTGCTTTTCCAAGTATTCGGCAACCTTTTGCCCGTTCAAACAATGGCGTTCCACTCTCACGTGCAAACTCTCTAACCCAAGGTTGATATAGAACGCGCTTTGGGGGGAAGGCGTTGAGCCGAAGTCCCGCATCAGTTGTGCCGTGGCTTTGGTGATATACGCACCTTTGCCGAACTTTTCGGTGTAAATTACGCCGTGATAACTATCGTCCGGCGTGCAAAGCCCGGGGTATTTATCGGGATATTTCGACCAGTCGAAATTGCCCGAATCTACAATACATCCGCCAACGGATACACCGTGCCCGTCCATATACTTGGTGGTTGCGTGGGTGACGATATCCGCACCGAACTCGAACGGACGGCAATTAATCGGCGTTGCAAACGTGTTATCCAAAATCAAGGGCACGCCGTGTTCGTGCGCCACTTTCGCCCATTTTTCAATGTCGAGCACCGTAAGGGCGGGGTTTGCCACCGTTTCCCCGAACACCGCTTTGGTGTTGGGTTTGAACGCCGCGCGGAGTTCTTCTTCCGAGCAGTCGGGGCTTACGAACGTGAAGTCTATCCCCATCTTTTTCATTGTGACGGCAAACAGGTTGTACGTGCCGCCGTAGATGCTAGACGACGAAACTACGTGATCGCCGCAATTTGCGATATTGAACACCGCGTAAAAGGAAGCCGCTTGCCCAGAAGACAATAGCATTGCCGCCGCGCCGCCTTCTAGTTCGCAGATTTTTGCCGCTACCATATCGCAGGTAGGGTTTTGCAAACGGGAATAGAAATAGCCGCTCGCTTCCAAATCGAACAGTTTTCCCATTGCTTCGCTCGTTTCGTATTTAAACGATGTAATTTGGATAATCGGCATTTGTCT
>JAFTHR010000214.1 GCA_017457345.1 Clostridia bacterium
GCTTTGAAAGTATGAGCGAAGAAGAGTTAAAAGAGCGGGGCATTAACGATAGTATGATCCACGTAGACTTTATGATCGGCGCAAAAGATACGTCTATCGTAGGCGTTACGGAAAGCGGCGAACGCGTACAAATTTTTAAAGACGGAAATTGGGCGTTTTAACGCTTGTACCGAAAGAGATTGATAGATAGAAGGAGAAAGATAAAATGACGAAAATAGACGTGTTTTCAGGCTTTTTAGGCGCGGGAAAAACCACGCTTATCAAGAAGTTGATTCAAGAAGCGTACCAAGGGGAAAAAGTGGTCCTTATTGAAAATGAATTTGGCGAAATCGGGATTGACGGCGGCTTTTTAGAAGAGGCAGGTATCAATATCACCGAAATGAACTCCGGGTGTATTTGTTGTTCGCTCGTTGGGGATTTTTCGGCAGCGCTTAAAAAAGTAGCCGTGGAATATGCGCCAGATCGTATCTTAATCGAGCCCTCCGGCGTTGGAAAATTGAGCGACGTAATCAAGGCGGTGGAAAAAGCCGAACTTGAAAACGCCAAACTCAACGCCTTCTGCTGCGTTGTAGACGCGAAGAAAGCGAAAATGTATTTGAAGAACTTTGGCGAATTCTTCGGCGATCAAGTAAAGAACGCAAGTTGTATCGTTCTTTCGCACGTAAACGGATTGTCTAGCGAAAAACTTGCCACGGCGGTGGAACTTTTGAAAGAGAAAAATCAAACCGCAACGTTCGTCACGTCCGATTGGGATAGTTTAAGCGGCAAGGATATTCTTGCGGCAATGGAAAAATCAGATTCGTTAGAAGCGGAACTTGCTCGTTTGCGCCACGAACACGAACATCACCACGAACATCACCACGAACACGACCACGAGTGTGATGATCCGAACTGCTGTTGCCATGGGCATCACCACGAGCACCACGAAGAGTGCTGCCACGAACACGAACATCATCACCACGAACATGATCACGAGTGTGACGATCCAAATTGTTGTTGCCATGGGCATCACCACGAGCACCACGAACATCATCATGACCATCACGGGCATCACCACGCGGACGACGTGTTCACGAGTTGGGGCGTGGAGACCACGCGCGTTTATAGCAAAGCGGAAATGCAAGAAAAACTTTCTGCCCTGCAAGATAAGTTGCGCTACGGCGTTGTGTTGCGTGCAAAGGGGATTGTTGCAGGCGAAGGGGCTTGGATTCATTTCGACTACGTGCCCGAAGAAGCAGACGTGCGTGAAGGCGGCGCTGCCGTCACGGGGCGCTTGTGCGTGATCGGGTGCAATTTAAACGAAGGCGCGTTGAAAGAATTGTTCGGCGTGTAATAAGGAGTGGATATGAAAAAATTACCTGCGGAAACGCCCGTGTACTTATTTTTGGGCTTTTTAGAATCTGGCAAAACGAAGTTTATTCAAGAAACGTTTGAAGACGAACGTTTTGATTTCGACGGCAAAAACACCCTGCTTCTCGTTGCGGAAGAAGGGGAAGAAGAATACGACGAAAGCAGATTTAAGATAGGCGGTGTGACGATTGCGTACGTAAAGAGCGAAGAAGAATTAACGCAAGAAAAGTTAACGGCGTTGCAATTAGAGAGCGAAGCGGAGCGCGTGGTGGTGGAATACAACGGCACGTGGCTTTTAGAGCGTTTCTTCGAGGCACTGCCGGAAGGTTGGATGATCAATCAAATGATGACTTTTTTCGACGCGCGCACGGCTTTGAACTATAACACGAATATGCGCCAACTGGTGTTCGATAAAATCCAAAATACGCAAATGGTGGTGTTCAACCGTTTTGAAGATAAGTTGGATAAAATGGAACTGCACAAATTAGTGCGCGGCATTACCCGTCAAGCGGATATCGTGTACGAAAAAGCGGACGGCACGGCGATTTACGACGATATCGTTGATCCTTTGCCCTTCGATTTAGATGCAGACTTAGTGGAAATCGAAGATAGAGACTATGCCTTTTTCTACCGCGATCTCGTAGAAAACACGGGTGCGTATATCGGCAAAAAAGTTAAATTTAAAGGGCTTTGCGCCACGAGTGCAAAATTGCCGAAAAACAACGTTGTGGTTGGGCGGCATATTATGTTTTGCTGTGTAGACGATATCGAGTATAACGGCTTGGCTTGCGTGCTCCCGAGCGAGATGGATTTGCGCACGCGGGACTGGGTGGAAGTGGTTGGAACGATCGAGTTCCAAAAACACTTTATTTATAAAGGGAAAGGCCCTGTACTCGTTTGCGAAGAGATTAAAAAATGCCTTCCCCCTGAACAGGAAGTGGCAACGTTCTATTAAGAAAGAACTGATTTATAAGAGGAATACACTATGAAAGTAATACTATATTGTTTTTTGCAATGTACTTGGGGTGTATTACAAACAGTATTAGGACTATTATTATTCGTATTCCACATTCGTGATAAACATTATTTGTACCATGGCGCTATTATCACTGAGTGGAGTGGTAAATCGAGCGTTTCGCTTGGTATGTTTGTATTCGTCACAAGAACTCCTTATTTTTATGAAAAGATGAAAGATACGTACACAATGGAGGAACTTGCGCAAAGATTATTGGTACATGAATACGGTCACACGATACAATCACTTATTTTAGGTCCGTTATATTTGATAGCAATGGGAATTCCATCTACGTTATGGGGGTTTCTTCCTGTCTTTAACCGAAAAAGAGAAAAGGAAAAATTATCCTATTTCTCTTTTTTCACAGAAAAATGGGCAAATTATTTAGGAGAAAAAGTGACTGGTCAAAAGTCTATGGAATTATTAGTTATTGATTAAAATCTTGATGGGGATATAGTAGTTTTAAGGGGGATTTTTCTATGAAAATCGTAATCGTAGGCGGAGTTGCCGGCGGAGCAACTGCGGCGGCAAGAATAAGAAGATTGAACGAACACGCGGAAATTATTATTTTCGAGCGTTCGGGCTTTATTTCGTACGCAAACTGCGGTTTACCCTATTATATCGGCGGGGTGATTGCGGATAAGGAAGATTTGACCTTGCAAACGCCCGAAAGTTTTTATCGTCGCTTTAAAATCATAGCGAAAGTCAATCACGAAGTGAAAAGCATTGACGTGCAAAATAAAACCGTTTCCGTTACCGATTTAAAAACGGGAACGAGTTTTACGGAAAGCTACGATAAACTGATTTTATCGCCTGGCGCAAAGCCGATTTTGCCCGATTTTTACGCCGAAAACGAAAGAGTATTCACGCTCCGCAC
>JAFTHR010000215.1 GCA_017457345.1 Clostridia bacterium
GACGATCCGGGCAACGGCGATACGCCCCCTAGTGCGGATGAAGAACTTTCCAATGAAAAGATCGACACGAGCAGAGAGCAAATCTTCGTGTTCAACTTCAACGGTGGTTATGGTTCGCAATGGATTTTGAACCTTAAGAACCGTTTCGAAGAAGAAATGGCAGAAGAAGAATTCCCCAACGGAAAAGTGGGCGTTCAAGTTATCGTAGATAACATCAAGCAAAACGCGCACGAATACAAGAACAGTATTAAAACCTCCCGTTCGCAAATCTTCTTCACGGAATATGCAAACTACTACGAACTCAAAGGTGCTCAATACGACGCATTCTACGATATGACGGAATGGGTGACGAGTGAAATCGGCTATAACGACGAAACGGAATCCATCGTTGACAAACTCAACGATCAACAACGTGAGTACTATAACATGGGTAGCGACGACGAGCCCGCATACTACGGTATCCCTCACTACGCAGGGTTCGACGGTCTCGTTTACGATAGAGGTCTTTTCGAAGAAAAAGGTTGGTTGCTTGTTGATAAAGGCGCACCCGGCGTTCAATGGGACGACGATAACATTTATTCATGGTTCAAAGGGCAAGACGACAGATCTCCCAACTATACCGCACGCTACAGCGCTGGTCCTGACTGCGAATTCGATACGTATGACGACGGTTTGCCGACGACCTACGCCGAATTCTACGGGCTTATTAACTATATTGTTGCTGCGAACGCGGATCCTTTCGTGTGGAACGGGTTTGCAATTTCGACGTATATTCAATTTATGATGTACGCACTTGCCGTAAACCAAGAAGGCGTTGAACAATCGATGCTCAACTATACCCTCGACGGTACGGCAACGAGCCTCGGTACTATCCAAGGCGGCGAATTCGTGGAAGACGACGACGACACGGAAATCAACAACGAAAACGGTTTGATTGCGCTTTCCCGTCAAAAGGGTAGATATTACTCGGCGAAATTCGTAGAAAATATGTTCTCGGCTGAAAACTATTACTACGAAGATAGTTTCAAACCTTCGTTCTCGCACACGATGGCACAACAAGAATTCGTATATGCGAAACCCGAAGGGGCTCGTGATATTGCAATGCTCGTTGACGGTTGCTGGTGGGAATCGGAAGCAACGAACGAATTCTATAACTGTAGCGTTGAATTCGGTGAAGAATGGGGCAAATACGGTGAAAACCGTGACTTCCGTTGGATGCCGCTTCCGAAAGTAGACGCTGAAACGGTAGAAGCTGACCGTCTTGCAAAGGAAGAAGATCCCGATTACAAGCACTACACGCTCCTTGACTCCATCAACTCGCTTTGCTTTGCGAACAAGGCTACCGTTTCCAACCTTGACGATTGGCAAAAGGATTTGCTTGGTGAATTCGTGAAATTCGCTCATACGGATGAATCGCTTATTGAATTCACGACGACGACGAACACCTTGAAATCGTTCGAATACACGCTTGACGACGACGCGAAAGAAGAAATGACCGGCTTTGGTAGATCGCTTGTTGATCTTCGTGAAGATGCGAACGTGGTATATCCGTTCTCGGAAAACGAAGTGTTCCTTGCAAACCAACAGTATTTCGCAGCGCAATACTTCTACGGCAACGAATTTGCAAGCAATAAATTGTACGGCAACGAAATGATTTCGGTGGAAGACTATTTCGAAAACATTGAAGCGTACTGGGATGGCGAATGGGAGACGATGCTCTCTCGTGCAGGTCTCTAATTTAGAGAATTAACAACAAAAACAAGTAAATTGATTTAATCGGCGCGGTACGACCGCGTACCGCGCTGAGTTAGGAGGAAGTGATCGTGGCTTTGTCAAACGAAAACGTTCAAAAACTTGAACATGAGAACACAGTTTTGAACGCCAACGAGCCGCAGAAAGCTAAGAAAAAGGGCATGAGCAAGAAAGCAGATTTAATTTTCTACATCTGCATGATTGCATATCCCGTTATTCAGTTCTGTATTTTCTACGTTGGTGTAAACTTCAACTCGATTATCTTAACCTTCCAAAAATTCGACCCTAAGACGGGTGAATTAATGGAATGGGTTTTATGGGATAACCTCGGTGATGCGCTCAAGAAAATGTTGGGCGAAGAGGACTTATTCCCGCTTTTAATGAACTCTTTGAAAGTGTATGGATTGAGTTTCATTATTAGTGTACCGCTTGGGTTGTTCTTCTCGTTCGGTATCTATAAAAAGATACCGCTTGGGAACTTCTTCAGAGTCATGCTCTTCATGCCTAGTATTATTTCGGGCGTTATCATGGTTACCATTTACATGATTTTCTGTGACGAAGGGTATCCGGAAATCGCCAAGTCGCTATTCGGCGCAACGGGGCGTGTTAAGGGCTTGTTGGAGAACAAGGGTGTATCGGACTTCGGTGCAATTTTCTTCTACAATACGTGGTTTGGTTTCGGTGGTGGTGTTTTGATGTATTCGAACGCCATGTCCGGGAACATCTCTCCTGAAATGGTAGAGGCTGCGGAACTGGAAGGTTGCTCGGGTATTAAAGAGTTCATTTACATAACGTTCCCTTTGATTTTCCCCACGTTCTCAACCTTTACCATTACGGGTGTTGCCGGTATCTTCACCAACCAATTCGGTTTGTTTACCTTCTTCGGCTCTGCCGCGGGTAAATATATCCAAACGTATGGTTATTACTTGTATATTGAAACACTTGAGGCGACGCAGACAACGTACCCGTTGCTTGCGAGTATGGGTGTATGGCTTACGCTCGTTGCTGCGCCTATGACGTTTATCGTTAAGTGGTTCATGGAAAAAATCGACCCGACGGCGGACTAAGGAGGTAAACGTATGGAATTATTACAACATAGTTATGGCTCCGGAAAACCCGTCTTTGAGAAGAAAGCAAGAAAAGGCTCTCTTAAGAGTTTCCACTTCTCCCCGTTTACGATTATCGTATTCTCTGTTTTGATGATTTACGTATTATCGTTGTTCTTCATGATCGGTTGGGGTTTCCTTTCCTCGCTTAAGGCTTCCCGTGAGTTTAGAACGAATATGTTTGGATTGCCGCAAAAGTGGCTCTTTAAGAACTACGTCACGGTGTTCAACATGTTCGAAGTATATCCGATTACGCCCGGTTTACCTCCGGTAAACATGCTTCAAATGTTTATCTACGGTTTCGTATATTCGATCGGGTGTTCGATCACGAGCGCGTTCGTGCCTTTGTGGGTATCCTATCTCGTTGCGAAGTTTAACTTCCGTTTCGGGAAAATTATCTACACGATCGTTATCGTAACCATGATCATGCCTATCGTAGGTTCGTTGCCTTCGGAATTGCAATTTGCAAGAGCGTTCGGCTTGTACGACGAGCTTTGGGGATTGTGGATCATGAGAGGTCACTTCCTTGGAATGAACTTCCTTATCTACTACGCAATGTGGAAAGCATTACCCGACGGGTACAGCGAAGCGGCAAAGATCGACGGCGCTGGCAATATGACGATTTTCATTAGAATTATGTTGCCGTTCGCTAAGAACCTTTTCTTAACGATTGTACTTATGAACTTTATCGGGTTCTGGAACGACTATCAAACCCCCCTCATTTGGATGCCGAGTTATCCCACGATCGCTTATGGTGTGTACGTAATGCGGAATGCTCGTGAAAACGGTATGAGTGCGGAACCTATGCGTATGGCTGCGTCCATGCTCGCTTTGATTCCCATTCTCGTATTGTTTGCTGCGTTCCAAAAGAAATTGCTTGGCAACTTGACTATCGGTGGCTTAAAAGGCTAATCGTCCAAAGAGTTCTCAGGAGGAAAAAATATGAAAAAGAAAAATATACTTCTGGCTACGTCAATGATTTGCGCCGCATCCTTTGCGGTCGGCGCACTCATTCTGCCTAGCCAAGTAGGCGTTTCGGCAGACTGGTCTGCAGTCGGCATTAACGCTACTTATACGATCGGGGATTCGTTGACGATTCCTACGCGTACTTTCGAAGTGGGCGGGCAATCCGTAAACGCAACGACCGTTGTAAAATTGCCTGACGGTACGGCTACGAGAAATACTGATCTCGCGTTAGATGCGCCCGGTTTGTACACCGTAATTTACACGGCTACGGTTGGCGGAAAAACCTATTATACCGAATACGAATTTACGGTATTCGACGAAATTATTCGTGTTTCGTCAGATGCTTCGTCGTTTGAATACGGCTTGCACGATACGGCAAACCCCGATAAGTATCCGAACGCACTTTGAACTCAAGGCTTAAACGTAAATCTTGCACAAGGTGATTCAATTTCCTTTGCGCCCCTTATCGATTTAACGAACGCTTCGAGCGTTGAACCAATCGTGGAACTTTTCGTTACGCCGAGCAAAGTAGGCGAATACGACTTCGAAGAAGTCGAATTTATGCTTACCGACGTTGAAAATCCCGATTCTTACATCAAAATCACGGGGCGTCGTTCCGAAGAAGGTACAACGGCTACCTACTGCTTGGCGGCAGGCAACGGTCAACCTTTGACTGGTTTCGAGCCTGCTTGGAACCGTTTGCACGTTGACAACCAATGGGGGCGTCCTGTTGCTCACGCCTTCACGGCAAACAACTGGAGTGATACTTTAAGCGCTTACGTGACCGGTGCAGACCTTGCAAAATTGTCCCTTAGTTATAACGCGGCTACTCGTGCCGTATTTATGAACGGCGATCAAATTATCGACTTGGATAACCCCGACTATTTCAGCGAACTTTGGGGTGGGTTCCATAGTGGTAAAGTTCGCCTTAGCATCAATGCAGACTTGTACACGAAGAACACGGCAAGTTTCTGTATTACGAGCGTTCAAGGGGTTGACCTTGCGGGCGGTACGATGATCGACGAAAAAGCGCCTGAAATCAAAGTTGACACCAAATACGCCGTTGCTCCTCAAGCGGCAATCGGCGCTTCTTACCCCGTACCTAAGGCTACGGCAAACGACGACTATTCCGGTAACGTTGCAGTAAAAACTTCCGTATGGTATAACTATACGAGTTCGACCGGTGCATTGACCGTGCCTATCGACGAAAACGGCCGTTTCAACGTCACCCGTCAAGGGAAATACTCTATCGTTTACACGGCTCGCGACGAAGCGGGTAACGTAGCGGAAAAAGTTATCGACGTTGAATCGTTGGCATCGTTGCCTGAAATTCAATTAACCGTTGACTATGATGGCGTTGTATATCAAGGCGAAGCAGGTGAACGTTTAGCGATCCCTTCGGCTACGGCAACGAACGGTAGTGGTGACATTGAAATTCAATTAATCGCAGAGTTGGACGGCGTAAAAACGGTTATCACCGGCGATTACTTCAAACCGACGAGCGAAGGTACTTATAAGATGAGCGTTGTTGCAACCGACTATATCGGTCGTTCGGTTTCCGAAGAATACGAAGTGGTTGTGACGGCTTCCACGAAGCCCATCTTCGATAGCGATCCCGTATTGCCTAGATACATCATTAGTGGACGTACGTACACCCTTGATCCGTTCTATGCAGACGACTATCGTTCCGGTTCGCACGAATCCGTTCTTACAACGCTTTATTATACGGACGAAGTTGTGACGGATAAGAAAGTGGAAGCAGGTGGTTCGTTCACGCCGCTCGTAACCACGAACGGTGCAAAGGTGACCTTGAAGTTTAAGGTAGACGGAACGAGTGCGGTTCTTGAAAAAGAATTGTACACCGTATACGGCAACAAGGACAACGATATTACGAACAACTTGCAAATGACGAACTTCTTCGTGAGCGACGGTGCGGAATTGAGCCAACAATCTCAAGCAATCCGCGTTATCGCAAACAAAGCGGACGCAAGTTGGGAATTCGCAAACAAACTCGTTGGTGAAGGCTTGAAGTTCCAATTCACGGCTGAACCTGCAAGTTCGAGTTTTAGCGCAATCAAGTTTACGTTGACGGATAGTTTAGACGATAACGTTTGCGTTGAATTCTGCATTTATAGAGACCCCGTGAACGGTGGTGCTTATATGCTCGACGAAAACGGTTTGAGAACGGCAGTTCTTAGCAGTTTCGCAGAAGGTGCAAACAACGCGTTCACCGTGGTTTACGAAGGTTGCTTTGCAAAAGTAGGTACTACGTCTGTAAAAATCCCTAAGACGGTTGCAGGCGAAGAATTTACGGGCTTCCCTTCCGGATATGCATATTTGAAAGTTGGGTTTGTTGAAGCAGTCGCAGGGCAAGCGCTTTACGATATCGTTTCGGTAAACGGCCACAACATGGTGAAGATTAACTACGACCAAGGTAAACCTACCGTATCCCTTATCGGTGAATACGGCGACGGTAAAGCACAAGGCGTGTACGTGACGTTGCCTTCGGCAGTCGTTGCAGATACCGTTGAACCGATTTCCTACTGTACGCTTACCGTAAAAGACCCGGAGGGGAATATCGTAACCGGGTACTATAACGGTCAATCGATCGAACTCAACAAAGTAGATCCTTCCGTTCACTACACGATTTGGACGTCTATTATCGGCGACTATTCCGTCACGTTCGAAGCGGCGGACGCAACGCACAAATATAAGAATACCACAACGTATACTTATAAGTTGAGAGTAGAAGATAGAAACGCACCCACGATCGCGTTTGACTCGGAGTTCCAAGAAAGCATTTCTCTCGGTGACACGATTGTCGTTCCTACCTTTACCGTTGGAGATGACACTAAGTTATTGCGTTCGGATATCTACGTGACCACGCACGGCGGCGTTGTATACACGTTGCAATCTACGGGTCTTAGTGGAACTTCGAAAGACGGGCTTGGCGGCGTCGGGTTCAAACCCATTTACAGGGGCAACTACCAAATCCGTGTAATTGTAACGGATAGCAACAATAACCAAACGATGGCGCGTATCATCGTGAAAGTAGTATAAGGAGGATAGAAAAATGAAAAAAGCGAAAAAGATTCTTTCATTAGTCATGGCAGCATTCATGGCGTTCTCCTTATCTTCCTGTATGTTCGGTGACGATAACGCAGCAGGTGGAAGCAGTTCTTCTTCCAGCAGTTATTCTTCTTCGAGCAAATCTTCTAGCAAGAAATCTTCTAGTAAGTCTTCTAGCAAGTCTTCTAGCAAGTCTTCTAGTAAGTCGTCGAGCAGCAGTTCGTCTTCGTCGAGCAGTAGCTCGTCGAGTAGCAGTTCGTCTTCGTCGAGCAGTAGCTCGTCGAGCAGTAGTTCGTCTTCTTCAAGTAGTAGCTCGTCGAGCAGTAGTTCGTCTTCGTCGAGCAGTTCTACTCCTTCCGGACCTTCCATCGACGTGGAAATTCCTGAATGGGAATACGAGAACGCCGATAAGATCACGTTCGGCGACGGTTCTCTCGGCTCGGCTTCGAGCACGGTGACGGAAGCGGCGGAACACAAAATTACCAACGGCTTGCATCAAATCAGCGTGACGCAAACGAACAAAGTATGTGCGGAAAACGGTGCGACGGAATATAAGATCGTTGTTCCTGACGACGTTGATGCTCAAGTAGGTAAATCGTCGAACTTGCTTGCTCGACGTTTGAACGAAGCAACGGGTGCTATTTTCGAATAGGTTTCAGAATCGGAGGCTCCGTTCAGCGCAAACGGCAAATACATTTACTTCTGCTGC
>JAFTHR010000216.1 GCA_017457345.1 Clostridia bacterium
ATGGAGAGAGTGCGTAGCGCATCTCTTCGTAGCCGGGACGATTATACGAATAACGTTTTCTACAAGGCTGTTTGCACTTTCCGCGGTTGCCGCTATTGCCACCCGCAAACGACGAAAGATAACACTCTCCCGAAAAGCAAGTACATAAAGCGCCTTGAACGAATACTTCCGTTTCAATAATTTTCGTGATTTTGGAAATCACTTCAAGCGGGGTTTCTCTTGCTAAAATCACCCGCGAAAAGCCGCACTCTTTGGCAAACTCCGCCCCAGAAACGGAGCAAACACCTGCCTGCGTGGATAAATGCAACACAACGTGCGGATACCGCTCTTTAACGGCTTTCCCTAATAACACGTCCTGTAAAATCACGGCGTCTACACCCAACGCGTACAATTTTAAAAGCAAAGAGCAAAACTCTTCCAACTCGTCGTCTTTTACAAGCGTATTCATGGCAAGATATACTTTCACAGACAACGCTTTTGCCCGCTCTAATAACTTTTTCAGTTCTTCTTCGTTAAAGTTTTCCGCGGAGGCGCGCGCCGAAAAGACGCCGTATCCTAAGTATACCGCGTCCGCCCCAGCGTCAAGGGCGCAAAGGGCACAATCTAAATTGCCGGCAGGTGCTAAAATCTCCGTCATTTTCTTCTCCGTTTATTCTTTCGTAAATCCGTACTCTTCAACGATCCGCGCAACGGCGTCTTCGTCGTTCGAATACCCAAAAACGGGTACGTATTCTTTCAAACGCGCATCCGCATTTTTCACCGCAAACCCAACGCCTGCACTTTGAATCATGGGTAAATCGTTCATACTATCCCCCACCGCAACCGTTTGCTTTTTGCTTACTCCGCAATGATCCGCCAAAAAAGCAAGCGCCGTGGCTTTTGAATACTGTTTAGAAGTCACTTCCACCAAGAACGCGGCACTATAAGTGACGTAAAACTTATCTCCCAACCTTTTTAACGCTTCTTGGTACACGCTTTCGCGTTTTTCCGCTTCTACCATCACGAGCACTTTCACGGGCTTCACTTTCCCTTCTTTTAAAAGCGCCGAGAGCGGTTTATCTTTAACAACTTCCGCTTTCACGCCGCAAATCCGCTCGTAAAGATGCAAGGCTTCGTCGTCCATATTCGCATAAAAACCGTTCAATTCATACAAATGGATATGCAACCCCATTTGCTCGAACGCTTCGCAAATCTCAATCCCTTCGGCAACGGTTAAACCGCCTTCCAAAAGCACTTTCCCGCTTTCGATATCGGCAATCACAGCCCCCTGGTACGCCGCAACGAGCCCTTTTAACCCCAAACTACGGGCTCTCGGCAGTATAGACGTAAGCATACGCCCCGTGCAAATGCCGAACGTACCGCCCGATAAAACGTATTCTCGTACCGTTTGTTCGGTGCGCGCGGAAATCTCGCTCTTTCCGTTTGCAAGCGTACCGTCGAAATCGGATACGATCAATGGATATCGAATATTTTTCATGATAATTTTTCCTTAAAATACTCGTAAATCGTTTTCGCAAGTACAGGGCCTATCCCTTCGGTAGCCGCTAATTCTTCTTCGCTTGCGCTCATAATTTTATCGATTGTGCCGAACTTTTCCATTAACGCAATCCGCTTTTTCTTGCCCACCCCTTCAATCTCTTCTAGAATAGACGCCAAGTTGCGCTTTGAGTGAAGCGAACGGAAATAGGTGATGGCAAATCG
>JAFTHR010000217.1 GCA_017457345.1 Clostridia bacterium
ATACCTTGCCTAAAACGTCTCTCCCCTCATCTCCATAGCCATAGCCTGTGGTGGCGTTAAAATGGCGGAGCGCAAGGTTTTCCGCGTGAAAGGCTTTGAGTACTTTTTCCTGATTATACTCGCTTATTTCATCCGCTCTTGCAAATTCTTTTTCGAGCAATTTTTCGCTTTGTTTGATTAAATCTTCTTTCGTCATAATTCACTCCGATACTGCTATGTTTGGCGTAGATTATATTGCCACACATAATGAAAAGGCCTTTTTTTGCCTAAATTCCAGGGTTTTTTTGCATTTTTTACGGATTTTTACGTTTATGCGTGGCGTAATACCTTTGCCTGACGTAGTTTATAGGCTTTGAAAGGTGCTTAAAATCTCTTCTGTGCTAACTTTGGTATAAGGCACTACAAGTTGTTCTTTTTCGCGCTTAAAGAAGGTGATTTGCCGCTTTGCATAGTTCCTTGTATTCTTTTTAATGAGTTCTTTGATCTCTTCTTCACTCCAGCCTTTTTGCAACCCTTCCGCCACTTCTTTATAGCCGATCCCCTGCATACATTGAGAGCGCTCGTTTACACCGTTTTCAAGCAAAGACTTCACTTCTCCCATTAAGCCTTGGCGGAACATTTCTTCCACGCGCAAATTGATCCGTTCGTACAGTTTTTCCCTAGGATAATCGATAGAAACGCAAAGGAAGGGATAGCGCGGCTCGCGCCCGTCTTGTTGTAAGGATTTTTTCTTGCCCGTCACTTCCACGATTTCTAAAGCGCGGATTACCCGCTTCACGTCGTTCGGGTGTAATTTTTCTGCCGTTTCTTCGTCTTTTTCGCGAAGTAAACCGTGCAGGTATTCATTTCCCTTTTCTCGGCATATCTCTTCGTATTTTTCACGAACGGCAGCATTTGCGGGTGTGTTTCCAAAACCGCTTTTATAAAGCAACGATTCAATGTAAAAGCCCGTTCCGCCGCATATAATCGGCGTTTTCCCTTCGGCAAGCAATCGTTCAAGAATGGGGAGCGCCGCCTTTTCGTAATCACTTACCGAAAAGGATTCGGTTGGAGAAACCACGTCGATTAAATGATGCACAACCCCTTCTCTTTCTTCCATGGAAGGTTTTGCCGTGCCGATATCTAGCCCTTTATAAACGAGCATAGAATCGGCGGAAATAATTTCCGTATTCAGTTTTTTTGCAAGCGCCACGGCAAGGGACGTTTTCCCCGACGCCGTTGCTCCGCAAATCACTAAAACCCGTTTCATTAAACAATCCTTTTGAACATCTTTTCAAGTTCGGTTTTCGTCATTTTCACAACGACCGGTCTGCCGTGCGGGCATTTTAAGCCCATATTACCATCCATTAAACGGAAGAGTTCGTCTATCTCTTCCTGCGTTAAATCCATACCGCCTTTCACCGACGCTTTGCACGCCGCCGAAGCAAGTTTGTCTTTTAAAATCTCCTCTAATTTTACGGCACGGAAGTTGTTCACTTCCCCTAAAATTTCGTGGAAGAATGTATCTAAATTGATCTTTTGTAAATCGAGCGGCACGGCGGACACCTTATAGGTGTTATCCCCGAATTCTTCGATATCAAAACCCATTTCGCGGATATTTTCTATCTGTTCGCGAATAAAGCCGCTTTCAAAGGCGTTTACGCTCAAAGAATACGGCAAAAGCATAGGTTGCTGCAACACTTTACGATTGCGCATATTTTCCTTTAAGCGATTGAACGTTAAACGCTCGTGGGCGGCGTGTTGGTCGATAATATAAACGGCGTCTCCGTACTCATACAACAAGTACGTATTAAAAAGTTTCCCTGCGTAGGTGTAGGCGGAAGTATCTATTTTTTCTTGTTTTGCCGCTTTTTCAAGGCTTTCTAAATACTTTTTGTTCTCCGCAAACGCATCCACGCCAAAAAGACCTTCTTGAGAAGGTTCACTCTCTTTCGGTGCCGTTGCCGAGGCGTTTACTTCTAACACGTTCCGCTCAAAGTATAAGTCCGGATACATTTTTGCAAGCGCTTCTGCTCCCACCTTATCCTTGCGGCGGCGCACAGAGCCTTCTTGTACTAGTTTTACTTCTCCTTCAGGAATATCTTCCATACGAACGTATCCTTTGGAGAAAGTGCTTTCTTGTGTTTTTTCCGCAGCGGAAGCAGGCAAATCGAACGGAAGTTCGATATCCGTTTTACGGGCTGATTTTTGTTCCACGAACGCGGGGACTGCTTCTTTTAATTCCCGTTTCGCTTCTTCGTACGAAAAAACCGTTTCTTTTTGTTCGCTCGGCTTGGATACTTCTGCCGAATGCGCGCTAAACGAATCTTCTACCACGTAGTTGAGCGCGGCAGCGTTCCCGTCTAACACCGAAGCAACGATTTTATTGATGCAACCGAATACGATTTGATTTTCAGCAAAGCGAACGTTTATCTTGTTTGGATGCACGTTTACGTCCACAATCTCCGCAGGAACGGTGACGTATAACACGTAAAACGGATATTGACGTTTCATCAAATAGGCGTTATACGCCGAAGAAATTGCCGTGGCGATCGTATCGTTTACTACGTACCGACCGTTTAAAAACACGCTTTGATAACTTTTATTCGATTTATAATAATTTTGATTGCCGATATAGCCACGCACGCGGATGCCGTGGCGTTCGCCGTCTATACGATAGCAATTCGAAAGAGTAGCCGCGCCGTAAACGCCTACGAACGCTTCTTCCTCCCCGCCACCAAACGATTGCAAGGTGAGTTTATCGTTTAAATAATAGCGGAACGCAACGTTCGCACGGTTTAAAATAAAACGTGAAACACAGGTAGTCACGTCGTTTTCTTCCGCTTTATCCGATTTCATAAACTTATAACGAACGGGGGTGTTGAAGAAAAGATTTTCAACGCGAACGTCCGTACCGTTTTCCCCAACCGCAGGAACAATCTCCCCGATTTCCCCACCGCAGGACGTTAACGAATACGCATCCGCCTCCGCCGTTTTAGACGTGATGGTCATTTTTGAAACGGCGGCGATCGAAGCCACCGCTTCGCCACGGAAACCGAGCGTTAAAATAGACTCTAAATCTTCCGCTTTTGAAATTTTACTCGTTGCGTGCGGTAAAAACGCCGCGTGCAAATCGTCACGCGAGATCCCCGAACCGTTATCCACCACGCGAATTAACTGTTTACCGCCTTGGTTAACGTAAATTTCAATTTCCGTTGCACCGGCGTCGATTGCATTTTCTACTAATTCTTTTACAACCGAATACGGTCGGTCAACCACTTCCCCCGCTGCAATTCGGTTGTAGACCTGTGCAGGTAAGATATTGATTTTCGACATATCAGTCCTCCGTTTTCACCTTTTGCTTTAAGTCGTTTAACAGCAAAAGCGCTTGCATAGGCGAAAGGGTATTCAAATCCGTTTCTGCTAAAATCTTTTCCACTTCCGAAGGCTCTTTTTCAAACGGTTGCTCTTCTTCAATCGTCATTTCCGAAAGTTTTTCCCTTGCAATATCCTTCTTTTCAAGCGCTTTTAAAATCCCTTTTGCACGCAACGTGATCTCTTTTGGAACACCGGCAAGAGACGCCACTTCAATCCCAAAACTGCGGTTTGCACCGCCGCGCACGATTTTACGA
>JAFTHR010000218.1 GCA_017457345.1 Clostridia bacterium
TATAAAAATTATAACAAACCGATAAAAAATTGTAAACTTATTTTTAAGCATTTTACAAAAATAAATTATTTTTTTACAAAAATCGACCGTTTATTCCTTTTTTCGCGCCAAGCGCACTTCCCCTTCACGGATTAAACGCCCTTCTTTGAGCGCGGCGGCAAGTTCTTCGGCGTCACCGTTTTCAAGCGCTATTTTATATCTTTCCAAATGGAAAATTAAACCGCTCAGTTCGTTTAAAACGTTTTCGCGGTTGAATAAGTACAAATCCGTCCAAATCCGCTCGTCTACGCCGGCAATACGCGTCATATCCTGAAAACTACCGCCTGTAAATCCTTCGCAACCGTGGACTTCTTCACTTTTTACGTATGCGTTCGAAACGATATGGGCAAGTTGAGAAGTAAGCGCGATTTTTCGATCGTGCTCGTCTGCCGTGCAGCAGACGATTTTTCCAAACCCAAGTGCCGTGGAAAGTTCGGTTGCCTGTTCGATTGCACTTTGTTGCGTTTGATCGCAAACGGTGATAATCAAGTTCGCGCCTTGGAATAAATCCTTTGCAGCGTTTTGTATTCCCGAACGCTCTTTCCCTGCCATAGGATGCAAGCCGATATAGCGGTAATTCCGCTCTTTACAATATACAGCACGTTCCATCGCGCCTTTCACACCGCAAATATCCGCAACGAGTGCGTTTTCTTTAAAACGTGCGCTACATAAAAACGCCATTGTATCACGCGGCGGCAGGGCGATAATCACTATACCGTAATCTTGCAGTACTTGCACTTCCCCGTCGATATATCCTTGCGATTTCGCATATTCAACCGTATTCTTTTGAATATCGTAGCCGTCTACGGCGTAGCCTGCGGATTTTAACCCCGCGCAGATAGAGCCGCCGATAATCCCAAGCCCGATAACCGCAATCTTTTCCATACTTTTTCTCCCGTAAATTAACGATGGTATTTCTTTGCCAACGAACGCGCAAAACGAGCCACGTCTCCCTTAAAGTCCGCTTTTATAAAGCGGAACGTCCAGTTCCCGCCTGCCGTTGAAGGCTCGTTTATTCGGCTTTCCGCACCGTAGCAAAGCAAATCTTGCATAGGCACGACCACCAGATTCGCCTTGGATGCATAGAGCAAACGAAGGGTGCTTTGGCATACTTCCACAGGCGTATTTCTACCACAGTACACGCCTGCAAAAGAGCATTCGCGAAGCAAACAATGCACGTACGTTTCGTAGTCTTCGTGGCTCAATTCTTCTAAATAACCGCGCAACGGCATATTATCGTGCGTGCCGGAATAAGCAACGCAATTTTCGCCGTAATTCGAAGGCAGGTGATCGTTTTGGGGATTGCCGTCGAACGCGAACTCCAAAACCTTCATCCCCGGATAACCAACCTTTTTCATCATCTCGCGCACGCTATCGTCTATCATTCCCAAATCTTCCGCAACGATCGCCGCGCCTTTTAAGTCGGTAAACAACTCGTCGCTTGGACCTTGCATCCATTCGCCTACTTTCGCCGTATCCGAATCGCTCGGCACGGCGTAGAATCGATCAAAGCCACGGAAATGGTCGATACGGACGATATCAAACAGCGAAAGGGCGTAAGCAATTCGATCTTTCCACCAAGAATAGTTGCTTTCTTTCATCTTCGCCCAGTCGTACACGGGATTGCCCCAAAGTTGCCCGTCATCCGAGAAAGCATCCGGCGGAACGCCTGCTTTTAAAGAAGGTTTCCCGTCTTCGCCCACCAAAAACATTTCTTTGCGATATTTCCAATTTTCAACGCTATCCGCCGAAAGGTAGATGGGCATATCCCCCATGATGGAAATACCTTTTTTATTTGCATACGCTTTTAAGCGTTGCCATTGCTTTAAGAAAATAAATTGCGTGAACTGCCAAAAAAGCACCTCTTCTTCATTTTCTTCTACAAATTTGGCAACTTTTTCTTCGTCGTATTCCGCAAACTCTCCCCATTCTTCCCAAGAGCGATAATCGTTTTTCACTTTCAACGTCATAAATACCGCAAAATCGAAATACTTTCCTTCGGTTAAAAAGGCTTGCCATTCGGCGTTTTCTTTATCCAAGCGGTAGAACGCTTTTTTGAGTACTGCCGCTTTATGCGTGAATAATTTTCCATAATCCACGCGGCGCCGATCGTTGCCCCAGTCGATATACTGATAATCGGTTTTTGAAAGCAATTTTGCCTTTTCCAAAGCCTCGAAATCGATAAAATAATAGTTAAGCGCGTCTGCCGAGCACGATTGATAAGGACTATCCCCATAGCCCGTGGGTAAAAGCGGTAATACCTGCCATACTTTCGCGCCGCATTTGCATAAATAATCTACAAACCGATAGGCGCTTTTTCCTAAATCCCCAATGCCGTATTTCGAAGGCAACGAAGAAATGGGCATCAGCACCCCGGATTTTCGATTTACGTTCTTTGTTTTCGTTTTACTCATAATTATCCTTTATTGCACGGAAAGTAAATTTTTCCGCATATTTTCTAACATTTTTCTTTCAAAAATCTCCACGCCTTTGATCGTGCTAAGCGGTTCGTTTTTTGCTTGATCTAGCATAGCCAAGCCCTTTTCTTTCCCTTCGCTTAAAATGCAATACGCCGCTCGAATCCGCAAAGACGCTTCTTTTTCAAACTCTTTTTCAACGATTGCAAAGCAGTTGTTTGCACGCTCCAAATCGCCGTTTATCGAGTGCATAAACACGAGTTCAAACGCCAACTCCTTTCGCTCGTTTTCGGTTAAATACTCGCTAGAAACGGCTAAACGATTTAAAGCGTCTGCCGCACCGTCGAAATCCTGCACGTCTCACGCATACCGATAGCGTAAATCAAGCATCACCGCGTAAATCGGCTCGTCCTCGCAAAGCACGGGCAGATTAAAATACAAATCGCGGTCAATTTCCCCGTATGTTTTTCCTTCGCTTAAAAACCCGTAGATTTCCATAGCGGAAAGCATAGTTTTTTCGGCGTCCTTTTCGTTGTACAAGCCTAACGCCACCGCAGTATCCGTTTTCCCAGACGCATATTCAAACGGGACTACGTTGAGCAGGAATAAATACCCTGCATACGGCAAAACACCGAGCGAAAAATAAGAAATTGCAGGCACGGCGCTAAAAAACGCCACGCAAAAAGCGCAAATAATAAACAAGTATATCGCGCTAAATATAAGCCCGCCTACGGTATATAAGATTACCCGTTTTTGCATATTCCCACTTGCGTTTGGAAGGGCTTGCGTTTGTTCGGCTTCAAAAGGCGATGCAAGCGAAAAGGTTAATTTTCCCTTTTTTCTATGAAAACGAAAAATAAAGAATTTTGCGTATGCAATACTCATATTTTGGCTTTTTGCAAACAAAATATGCCCTAATTCGTGAATCGTGGGGGTGAGTATGCAGGATACGGCAAAGCCGATTACCGACATCAACGCATAAAAATCCTGCGCCTTTAAAAATGGCAGCACGAAAACGAGCACTTGTCCGCCTAAAAAGCAAAACAAGAGCAACCATGCGTAAATCGGTGCTAACTTCCGTTTCATCCTATCTCCTTATAGCAATCCTTTCGTGATTGCATATCCTTCTAAATTATCTCGATCGCTTACCGTTAATCCGCTAAACCCGTACCGTTTTACAATCTCTAAAAGCACCACCGCGCCACCGAGCAACACGTCTGCCCGTTTCTCGTCTACACACGGATGGCGCGCAATCTCTTCTACCGAACTATTTGCGAGCCTTTCCACGGCTTTTTCTAAATCGGTAAGCGAAAGTTTCGTGCCCGTCACTTTTTCTCCGTCGTATTTAGGTAAATCCAAATACAAAGCGGCGAGCGTGGTTGCCGTGCCGCCCACGGCGTACATCTCATATCCCAAAGGGATATCCCCGTATTCTTTTACCGTTTCCGCGCAAACGTGCGTTAGTTTCGGCAAATCTCTGCCGCAGGTATCCTTTAAGCGAACAACGCCGATATTTAAACTCTTTTTATAGAGTATTTCTTGTTCGTTTTTAACGATTACTTCGGTACTCGCACCACCGACGTCGATCAAGCCGCCTCGCCCCGTGCCAAGCGCGCCCAAAACACCGATTTCCGCCTCTTTTTCGCCCGAAATCACTTCTACCGACAAACCGCAAAGCGCCTTTACTTTTTCGGTAAAATCCGCCCCGTTTTCCGCGCTACGAACGGCGGCGGTTGCAAAGGCGTACACGGAAAATATCCCTTCGCTTATCGCTTGAGCGTAAAACTCTGCAACGGCGTTTGCCGTTCGGTCAATCGCTTGCCGACTTAAACGCGCGCTAAAGGAAATTCCTTCGCCAAGGCGAGTTGTTTTTAACCGTTTATATAAAACTTTTCCGTCCGCCACGGTCATTAGGCGAACGGAATTAGAGCCGATATCAATTACGGCGTGTTTCATCTTTTCTCCTTAAGGGTTTTCAAGCAAGCCGAGGCGAATGGATTCTAAGAATTTATAAACGTCTGATTCATAATACTCTAAATCGTGTTCACCCTTTTCGATCGACTCTTGATACTGAGTAATTTGTTCTTTCGTATCTTCAATACGATTATTGAGCACGTTGATGCGAATCGTTTGGTAAATAATAACGCCAAGCAGGAAAATGAATAATAAAGTGCCTGCTACGACAGCCGCCGTGATGACTCTTCTCAATTTCTCCTGTGTCATTTTTTCTTCACCTCTTTTGCTTTGGCGGAAAGTTTTTTCTTATTCCGCTCAATTTTTTTCCTAGTTCTTTTTTCTTTTGCCTTAATTTTACGTTTTAAGAAAAAGGCATAAAAAGGGTCGTAGACCTTTTTAATAATCACATTATAGCACACATTCTTAAAAAAATCAACTGTTCTATGCCAACTTTTTAAATATAAAAAGACGCCGAACAAAATCCCGCCGTACATATATAGCCGCACGCTTGGAAAATAAAAGAGCGTGGAAAGCGCCGTAAAACCAAAGGCAAAGGCGATAAATAACGCAATTTGCACGGCAGATTTCACGTAAACGCCAAACCTTTTATATAATTTTGTTCCCCCACCGCATTCCCAAACGATCAAATCGTACAAAAGCGCGCAAGCCGTGCCGTAGAGAAAACAAAGACAAAAAACGGTGAATTGATTTGCCGTATCCATAGGGAATACGCCCTATTTGAACAGTTTTGCGGCGAACGATTTTCCGCCGTATGAAACGCCCGTAATTTCCCCTTCCGCACAAAAATTACCGTCCGATTTTGAAAAGACGATAATTTTTAAACCGCTCCCCGCCACGTATAACTTCTTCCCGCCCACGGAGAGCGTGAGTTTGGTTTCCGAAAAGGCTAAAACGGCGTCTATACCCGTTGCCGTAATCTTCTTTTGTTGGTCGATTGTTAAGGTATGATTGACAGTTTGCATACGGTATTATATTCTGTTTTTTTGCAAGTTATGTCTTAAAAAATAAAACGGCGAAAACGCCGTTATTACTTTTCAAACTTTTCTAAAAAGGTGGACTTTTTCCCACCCGTTTTATAAGCCGCAATCGTATCTAGTTGCACGTTATGAA
>JAFTHR010000219.1 GCA_017457345.1 Clostridia bacterium
GAACAAAAAAAGAATAAAAAATCCGCAAATACCCGTTCGAAAAATGAAGAGAAAAAGGGACGGCATCAACACCAAAGAGCAAAAGGCTTCGGCGGTTGGATTGCGGCGGTAGTGGTGCTCGGCACGCTTACGTTAGGGCTTGGCGCGGCGGCGGCAGTAGGTGCGGTTAACGCGGCGAAAATGGGGCAAGCAATGATGATGGGCTATAAAGGCACGTTATACGAACTTGCCGGCATTATGGATAACGTAGACGGCGATTTAGACAAGGTGCGCCTTTCTTCCACCGAAACGCAACAATCCCGCCTGTTGACCGATTTGCTCGTGCAATCTCGCCTTGCGGAGATTAGTTTGGAGAAATTGCCCGTAAGCGCCGAAGAGGAAGCGAATTTGACTTCTTTTATCAACCGCACGGCAAAGGTGGCGGAAATGATGCTCGATAAACTCCGCGCGGGGGAAAAACTTGACGAGCGCGATCGCACCCTTTTAAAAGCGCTTTACGAGACCAACCACGCCGTTCGTGTGAAGTTAGACGAAGCGATTGCGAATATGACTGACGACGATATGATGCAAATGTCCAAAAATGCGAACGATTCTAAAATGGGAGAAGTGCTCCGTGCGATTGAAGAAATGACGTTGCCCGAAAATCGCCCGAATAAAGAAACGTTTAGCGGCGGCGAAATAAAGGAAGAGAAAGACGGTTTAGACGTAAGCCGTGCGGAAGAACTTTGCCGCGTGTATTTCAAAGGGTATGGGATGACCGATTTGGAGTACGTGGGTGAAACGCTTTCGAAAAGCATGCAAACGTACAACTTTCGTTTGAGAAACGAACAAGGGCAAGAAGTTTTTGCGCAGGTTGATAAAAAGAGCGGCGCGCTCGCCGAGTTCGATTACTACGCCGAGTGCAAAGCCGAAAACTACGATTTATCCTATTGCGAAGAAAACGCGCAAAACTTTTTAGCCCGCTTGGGGTATAACGATTTAACGTGCGTATACGGAAAACAATCGGGAGCTTTGGTAGACTACGTGTTCGTGTTTGAACAAAACGGCGTGGTGTATTATCCCGACGAGATTAAAGTGAAGGTATGTATGGAGCGCGGGGTGGTAAGTGGCTTAGACGCGCGTGAATTTTTAAAAAATCATCACCCCAGGGCAGGGTTTAAGGCGAAAATCACCCAAGATGAAGCCCGCGCGGCGATTAGCGGCGAAGTGGAAGTTCTTTCCGAGCAACGGGTTGTTTTAGATACCCGCAGGGGCGAAAAATCGGCGTATGAGTTTTTCGTTTCGTTCGGGGAAGAAAAATACTTGATTTATTTAGACGCCCTTTCCGGGGAAGAAATTAGCATTGTAAACGTGAAAGACTTAATTGTGTAAAACAAAAAATAAAACCCCGCAACCTTCGTTTGAAGGGGGCGGGGTTTTTCAATAAACGTTTTTATTTTACGCCAAAAAGCAAATCGTAGTAGTCGGGGAACGGCCAGTACTCTTTTGCGCAAAGTTTTTCCATCTCGTCGGCAAAGCCGCGGATTTCACGCATGCGGGGCACGATAACGTGTGCCGTGCGCCTTGCTGCTTCCTGCTCGTTTTTGGGCATATTCGAAAGGTCGGCTTTCAAGTTCTCCACGGCGGAGAGCATATTTTCGTTCGCTACGGAAAGAGTGCGAATTGTTTTCTCGTCTGCCGTGCAAGGAAGGGAAGAGAAGAGCGCTTTTTTCTTTGCCAGAGTATCGCAGAGAGTGCCAACGTACGCCGAAACGGCGGGGTAGATTTGGCGGGTTGCCATATCGATCATGGTACGCGCTTCCACGCAAACGGTTTTCACGTAGTTTTCGAGTTGGATTTTTGCGCGGGCAACCGCTTCGTTTTTGGTGTAAACGCCTTGGCGGACGAACACGTCGATATTCTCTTTCTTAAAGCACTCGGAAACGGCGTCGGCGGTGTTTTTGTGGTTCAAAAGCCCGCGGCGTTCCGCTTCTGCTTCCCACTCAGGACCGTAGCCGTTATAGTTGAATACAATGCGGTGGTGTGCTTTTAATAATTTTTCGGTGTACGTTTTAATCGCCTTTTCAAGATTTTCGGCGGTTTCCAACTTATCCGCCGCTTCGCGGAATGCTTCGGCGACGATCGTGTTGAGCACCACGTTCGGATCGGCAACGGAAGCCGAAGAGCCGAGCATACGGAACTCAAACTTGTTGCCCGTAAACGCAAAGGGCGAAGTGCGGTTTCTATCGGTAGAGTCGATAGGGAAGATGGGGGATTCGGGCACGCCGATACTCCCTTTCACCGCTTTATGCGGCGTGTAGTTTTTGCCGAGCACAAGGCTATCCACAATCCCGCCGATCTCGTCGCCAAGATACACGGAGATGATGGCAGGGGGCGCTTCGCCACCGCCTAAACGGTGGTCGTTCCCTGCGGAAGCCACGCAAGCGCGAAGCAAGCCTTGATATTTATCCACGGCGGAAATGATGCAGGCAAGCACGAGCATAAACAAAGAATTGTCTTCGGGATTTTCGCCGGGATCAAGGATATTAAAGCCTGCGGTGGAAAGTGACCAGTTATTGTGCTTACCGCTCCCGTTAATACCCACGAACGGTTTTTCGTGCAACAAACAGGTTAAACCGTGCCTTGCTGCCACCTTTTTCATCAATTCCATCGTCAACTGGTTGGTGTCTACCGCAATGTTCGTGGTTGTGAAAATGGGCGCAAGTTCGTGCTGTGCAGGCGCAACTTCGTTGTGCTTCGTCTTCGATAAAACGCCGTATTTCCAAAGCGTTTCGTCTAAATCCGCCATAAACTCCGCAACGCGGGGCTTTAACACGCCGAAATAATGATCTTCAAGTTCCTGTCCGCGGGGGGCGGGTGCGCCGAAGAGCGTTCTACCCGTAAGCACCAAGTCTTCCCGCTTTTCATAGTCCTTAGCGTCGATTAAAAAGTATTCTTGTTCTGGACCTACGGTGGTGTTTACCTTTGCGCAGTCTATCCCGAACAATTTTAAAATGCGTTTTCCTTCTCTATCAATCGCCGTCATAGACTTTAAAAGCGGCGCTTTTTTATCGAGCGTTTCCCCCGTATAGGAAACGAAAATGGTGGGGATATACAACGTGCCTTCTTTCACGAACGCAGGGGAAGTAGGGTCCCAAGCGGTGTAGCCGCGCGCCGCGTCCGTTGCTCTAGAGCCCCCCGAAGGGAAGGAAGAAGCGTCCGGCTCGCCCACGATAAGGGATTTGCCCGTAAGTTGCATAATTACGGCGTCTCCGCCAACGGGTTCAATAAACCCGTCGTGCTTTTCAGCCGTCAAGTTGGTTAAGGGTTGAAACCAATGGGTGTAGTGGGTTGCACCTTTGGAGAGCGCCCAGTCTTTCATAGCGTTTGCCACGGAATCGGCGATGGACATATCGATCGTTTCGCCTGCGTCGATTGTCTTTCTCAAAGATTTATAAACTTCGCGGGGGAGCGTACTGCGCATCACCACGTCGTTAAACACGTTTTCGCCGAAAATGGCAGGGATATTTTTCATAAAAATCCGTCCTTTGTATCGTTTTGTACAAAGATTATACCGCCCCCGCCGAAAAAAGTCAACGAAAAAGCACCGTTTTTGAAAAACATAAGAAAAATAGCGCGTTTTTAGCATTTGACTTGAATAAATCAAGCAAAAATTGTTTATTATTGCAATAAATAAAGAAACAAACTTGATTTTATCAAGAAACAAACAAAGAAACTTTGCGTTTTAACCGTTGACAAACGCCGAAAATGGGGCTATAATAGAGAAAAAAGGGAGAAAGGCGCGGTGGCGAGAGAAAATTACGACGAAAAAATGCAAAAAATCGCTTCTTCGGCGAAAAAAAGCCGACTGTTATTGCACAGTTGTTGCGCGCCGTGCTCTTCTGCGTGTTTAGAACGGCTTGCGGAAAGTTTTAAAATCACCGTTTTTTATTATAATCCAAACATTGACGATAGAAACGAGTACGAAAAGCGCAAGGCGGAGCAAATCCGTTTTTTAAAAGAAACGGGTTGGGCGGATTTTCTCGATTGCGATCACGAAACGGAGAAGTTTTCCGCGCTTTGCAAGGGGTACGAAAAGGAGCCCGAGCGCGGCGCAAGGTGTTATCTTTGCTATGGGCTACGTTTGGAAAAAACGGCGCATGCGGCAAAAGAAAACGGGTACGATTATTTTTGCACCACCCTTTCGCTTAGCCCCTATAAAAACGCCGACTGGATTAACGAACTTGGAGAAAAATACGCCGGGGAATACGGCGTGCCGTTTTTGCCTTCCGATTTTAAAAAGCGCGGTGGGTACGCGCGCTCGTTAGAACTTTCCAAAGAGTACGGGCTTTATCGGCAAGACTATTGCGGGTTTTCTTTCTCTAAAGCGCAAACAGAAAAAAAGCGCGAAAAATAAGCGTTTAAAGCGAAAAGAAAAACGACGGGTTTCGTCGTTTTTTTCTTATGCCCGCGCGTGCAAGCGTCAAAATTCGACCGTCAAAAAAAGTCGATTTTTCCCGTATGGGCAATAGGGCATATGCGTAAAAATGGCAATGCGAAAAAAAGAAACGCCCCCCGAAAAAGGAGGACGAATTTTTATTTTTAAAGGGGCAGGGAAGAGAAAACTTCGCCGCTAGCAAGGTCGATAAATCGGCAAACGCCGTTTTCGATCACCAGACAGGAGTGGGGCGTGCCCTTTGGCAAAGCCACCGAGCCGCAGTTTAAATAGATAATCCCGGAAGCAAGTTCACGGCGGCAAGGCTCGTGCGTGTGTCCGTTTACGAGCACGCTACCACCTTTTAAAGGGGGCGGATTTTCTTCGCCGTTTAAGTGCCCGTGCGTTAAGTAAAAGGTTTTACCAAACGCCGAGAGAAGCGCGTAGTCTGCGCGCATCGGGAACTCGATCAAGAGTTGATCGACCTCGGCGTCGCAATTGCCGCGAACGGCGCAAACGCTATCTTTATACCCGTTCAAAATACGAGCCACTTCTTGCGGGGCGTACCCGTCTGGCAAAGGGTTGCGTGGGCCGTGGTATAAAAGATCACCGAGCAGGCAAATACGCGTGGGTTTTTCCCGTTCAATAACGCCGGCAAGTTTTTCACACCAAAACGCCGAGCCGTGGATATCGGAAGCAAATAAAAGTTTTTCGTTCATAGCGTTAGAATACGAAGTTGACCACAACCGTTTCGTCGGGGAAAGAAGCGCCCGAACCGAGCAGTTTAGCATAATCGTTTAAAAGGGTAGGCAAATCTTGTTCGGCAAACCGCTTAATGGGGAACGCCGAGAAGGCAACTGCTTTGTTTGCCAAAATGTTGATGGCGGTGGGAACGAATTCACGGCTCTCCGTGATAGAGAAGAGCGAAACGTTATTCCGCATAGCGTTTTCAAGATTGACGGAAAGGGATTTAGGGTAAAGAGAGCAGAACGCCGCTTTCGCACCGTGGCGCAAAAGAGAGAAGAAGGAAGAAGGTTCGCTATGGTTGGCAAAAGCAAGGTACACTTCGCCGTCTGCGAACTTCCCGCCCGTGGCGTTGAGCACGTTTTCTTTAAGCGTTTCGTCGTTTTTAAAGGTATAATAGATGCCGCTCTTTTTCGCAATGGAAAGCCGTTCGGTGTTGTTGTCCACC
>JAFTHR010000220.1 GCA_017457345.1 Clostridia bacterium
CACTTTGTATTTTAACATAAACGCGCGCGCTTGTCAATAGCAAAAAAAGAAAAATATATCCCGAAAGGGGATAAAAGCAACAAAAAGCCTTTCAAAAAAGTGGTTGCAATTGCGGCGTGGGTGTGCTATAATAAACGCATAAAAGATTTATGTGAGGGGAATTATGTTTCGAGTGCTCGTGATTGACGACGATAAGAATACCCGCTTTTTAATGCGCGAAATTCTGGAAATGGATCATTTCACCGTGTTAACGGCGCAAAACGGCGTGGAAGGACTTTCGGTCTTAGAACAAGAACACGTAGACCTTGTGGTGGTGGATATTATGATGCCGAAAATGGACGGGTACGCGTTCACGCAAGAAATCCGCCAAATTAACGAAAATTTACCCATTTTAATGGTATCGGCAAAGCAGTTGCCAGACGATAGAAAGAAAGGCTTTTTGGCGGGGATCGACGATTATATGTCTAAGCCTATCGATCCCGAAGAGTTTGTAATCCGAATCAAATCGCTTCTTCGCCGTGCGCACATTATTAGCGAAAGCAAGTTGACGATTGGCGACGTGGTGCTCGACTACGAAGCGTATACCGTAGCAGGACACGGGCAAGTGATCGAGTTGCCGCAAAAGGAATTTTTGCTCCTTTATAAATTGCTTTCTTCTCCCGATAAAATTTTCACGCGGATTCAACTGATGGACGAAATTTGGGGGATGGAATGTGAAACGGGCTGGGAAACGGTGACGGTGCACGTAGGCAGGCTTCGCAAACGTTTTGAAGGGTGGAACGAGTTTGAAATCGAGAACGTGCGTGGGCTGGGATATAAGGCGGTGAAACGGGTATGAAAAAGAACGTGGAGCGTGTAAAAAAACAAAAGAAAAAAATCGATCGCACGAAAGTGAGTATGACGCTTTTTTTCGTGTTCGGGTTTGCGATTGTATTATTTCTCTCGGAGATTATCACGGCTACGTTAGAATACGTATTCACGAAAACGGAGATCTTAACGATTGAAAAACTGCGCGGCTCACAACTTTTGAGTTTGTTGATTTGGAGTACGGCAACGCTTATCGTGGGGACGGCGTTTGCCTTTTTAGTGAGTAAAATTATTCTAAAACCGTTGAATCGGTTGCTCATAGGCTTAAAAAAACTTTCCGAAGGGGATTACACCGTTCGATTAAAAGTCGGCGGCGAAGGTGCGTTTTCTTCGGTGGAAAGTAGTTTCAATAAACTTGCCGAAGAACTTGAAAAAACGGAGATTTTGCGTTCGGACTTTGTGAATAGTTTTTCGCACGAATTCAAAACGCCGATAAACTCCATCAACGGGCTTGTTTCGTTGATTAAAAAAGGCAATTTATCCAAGCAAAAACAAAAAGAGTATTTAGACGTAATCGCCGAAGAAGTGGCGCGTCTTTCTAAAATGACCACGAACATTTTGAATTTAACGAAATACGAAAGCCAAGGGATTTTAACAGGCGTTTCCACCTTTAACCTATCCGAACAAATCCGTACCTGTATCCTGCTTTTCGAGAAAAAATGGCAAGAAAAAGAACTAGAATTATCGATTGACTTTGAAGAATTCAACGTGCAAGGGAGCGAAGATATGCTCTTGCAAGTATGGATGAATTTGATTGATAACGCCGTGAAATTTTCGCCCAAAGGCGGTGTGCTCGCCGTGCGAATAAAACAAGAAGAAGGATTTGTTCACGTAGAAATAGAAAACGAAGGCGAGGGGATTAACGAAGACGACCAAGCGCGCGTATTTGCTAAGTTCTACCAAGCGGATGCAACGCACGCAAACGAAGGAAACGGCATAGGTCTTTCCATCGTTAAGCGGATTGTTGAATTGCACAAAGGAAAAATAGCCCTTCGCAGCGAAAACAAAAAAACGGTGTTTGAAGTAAAATTGCCGGCGTAGCAATAAATAAACATAGAAAAGAACCAATCGCAGAGGCGGTTGGTTTTTTTTGTAAAAAACTGAAAAAGGTAGAGAAGTTTTTTTTCAGTTTATTTTTTTGTGATAAAATCAACTCCGTAAACTGGGAAAAAGCGGCTAACTACTAGCCGGAAGGAGTTATATTTTGACGAAAATGGACGAAAGACAAATTATCGACGGCGAGTTGTTTTTGAAGATGGTCACGGGTGGTGTGGTCAACTTACAAGAAAACTTGGAAACGGTGAACGATTTAAATGTGTTCCCGATTCCCGACGGAGATACGGGTGAAAATATGTATCTTACCCTGCAAGGCGGGTTTGATAGAATACGGGAAGTGGAATCGGAATCTATCGGTGATAAAGCGCAAGCAATGGCAAAAGGGATGCTCGTTGGTGCACGCGGCAATTCGGGCGTTATTTTATCCCAACTCTTTTTTGGGCTCTCGGAAGGGTTAAGAGGGCTTGCCGTTGCCACGCTCCAAGAGTTTGCGCTGGCGCTTGAACAAGGCGTAAAACGCGCGTACGGCGCGGTGGCGCATCCTGTTGAAGGGACGATTTTAACGGTCGCGCGTGAAGCGATAGAAAACGCGCGCCAAAACCTTTCGCAAGAGACGAGCGTGGAAAGTTTCTTTTTCAACTTCTTGCAAGAAATGAAAAAATCTTTGGAAAGAACGCCGAACCTTTTGGCGGTGCTCAAAGAATCTGGTGTAATCGATAGCGGCGGCGCAGGGCTCGTATACATTACGGAAGGGTTTTGCAAAGCGCTCGGCGGGGAAGACGTGGAAAAAGAACTTGCGCTTGCTTCCGTTGGACAAAAGAAGGTGGAACTTGATTTTTCAAAGTTCGACGAAAATAGCGTGATGGAGTTTGGATACTGCACCGAACTGCTATTGCGCCTTCAAAACAGCAAGTGCAATCCAAACGAATTCTCGGTAGAAAACTTAATTGCGTTTTTAGAGAGCGTGGGGGATTCCGTTGTGGCGTTCCAAACGGATACGATTGTAAAAATTCACGTGCACACAATGGAGCCTTATAAAGTGCTTGAACATTGCCAAAAATACGGTGAGTATTTAACGGTAAAGATTGAGAATATGACGCTCCAACACAACGAAACTTCCGAAAAAAAATCGGATGCAATTAAAAAACCCCAACGTGCCCGCAGAAAGTATGCACTCGTGACCGTGGTATCGGGGAAAGGCCTTATCGACGTATTTAAAGAACTTGGCGCAGACTACGTAATTTCGGGCGGACAAACGAATAACCCTTCTTCCGAAGACTTTGTGCAGGCGTTCGACGAAGTGAACGCCGACTACGTGTACGTTTTACCCAACAACGGCAACGTGATTTTGGCCGCGAAACAAGCGGCGGGGATTTACGATAAATCGGAAATTCGCGTGGTGGAAAGCAAAACGATTGGGGATGGCTACGCCGCCCTTTCTATGCTCGATTACGCAGCAGACGATCCTGATGAGATCGAAGAACTTTTAAAAGAGAATATGGCGGGCACGACCACCGCAATGGTGGCTCGTTCGGTGCGTAGCACCACGTTAAACGGCGTGGAAGTGGTAAAGGATCAATATATGGGCTTTACCGATCACGTAATGCACGTTTGCAAACCGACGAAGGTGGAAGCGGCTTGTGCGCTTCTTGAAAAACTTGCCGTAAAGAATAACGAATTCGTAATTCTCTCGTACGGTAAAACGCCTACGGCGGCGGAAAAAGCGGTGCTCCGTGGGTTTATGGAAGACTATTGCCCGAACGTGGAAGTATACGAAGTGGAAGGTGGACAGGACGTGTACGACTTCCTGTTTATCGTGCAATGATGCCTGAGTGGGTAGTTGATTTACTCATAGATTTCGCGGCGGTTTTCGGCGTAATTTTAGGGTTATACTGCCTTTCTAGGTTTTATTATAAGCGTTCGGTGATGGCAACCCTTGCCGAGTGGTATTTGCGTTGCACAGAAAAAAAGTATCCAGATGAAAAGGTGATAGAAGATTTACCGAAATTGCCTTTAAGAAACGACGTTCCGCTTTTCGCGCCAAAACGCTTGCAAAAGAAAATGCCGATTGAAAAAGCACTTGTGGGCGAGATGCAAGTATTCGTTTTTAACGGCGGTGATCGCTCGCTTGCCACGCTATATTTGCACGGAGCAGGGTACGTGCGCCCGCCGAGAAAACAACACTGGAAATTTGCCTTTCGTTTAGCGAAAAAAACGGGTGGAAAAGTGTTTTTCGCGGTCTATCCCAAAGCGCCGAACCACACGTGTGACGAAGCCTACGAACTGCTTTTAGCGGCTTATAAAAGGATTCGTGCGGAACACGAAACGGTGGTTTTAGCGGGGGATTCTTCGGGTGGCGGGTTGGCGCTCGGCTTTTACCAAAAACTAGTGAAAGAAGGGCAAGAAAAACCGAACGATTTATGGCTACTTTCGCCGTGGGTGGATTTATCCATGGAAAACCCGCAGATAGAAAAGTATGCAAAAACCGATCCGCTCGTTTGCGTTTC
>JAFTHR010000221.1 GCA_017457345.1 Clostridia bacterium
CTTTCCTTCGCTACGGAAGACGACGCGGCGGCAGACTGGAATAACCTTACGGCAAACGATAAGTTGAAATTCGTTGAAAACTGGAACGACGATAAAAATAACGACGATCGCTCCCTTAGCGACCTTTCTTTCTACGATTCCACGAAAGATTCCTTTAATATCGATTACGACGACGTTCCCACCTGCGAAAACCCCTTAACGCACTATGCCGCTACGGACGCAAAGGCAGCGGAAAATCAAAACGTATTGATGATCCACAATTCCTACGATAACCGCGGTACGGCACAAAAATATACGGCAAGCTCGCAAATTACCCTTTCCGCTGGTACGGCGGCAGAAGTTTCTATGTGGGTGAAAACTTCCGACTTGACGTATGCAAACAACGCAACGGGTGAAACGCAAGACGTTATCGGCCTTCGCGGTGCGTATATCGGCATCACCCAACAAATCGGTTCGGTTTCTCTCGACACGTTGTACGTGAAGAATATCGACACCGAAGCAATCAATACGAGCGGCGAAAACAACGGTTGGGTAAAATACACTTTCTACTTGAACGGTTCTTCGTATTCTGAAACCAACTTCAAAATCGTGCTCGGTCTTGGTATGAGCGGCGGTTCGAACCGTATGGAATACGTTTCGGGGTACGCTTTCTTCGACGACGTGGTTTGCACCACAATGCGCAGCGAAGAGTTCGATCAAAAAGTGACGGATGCAGGCATCTCTTCTTCCGTAATCGGGCTCTCGGCTACCGAAGAAGATAAAATCTTCCGTGCTGATACCGCTCACAAGAGCGTGTTTAACTACGCTATCGACCTGGATAAATCGGTAAACGCTTTCGTAGACTATACCTTGGCTTCGGCAACGACTTCCATCACCAAAGAATCTAGCGGAGCAGACGGCAAAGAATACGTTTCGGCACAAGATCCTTCCAACCCCACGGCGATTGTATACCAACCCCTTGGTTTTGACACGACGAACGACGTGAACGGGCTTTTTGCAAACCGTGCGGCAATCGCAGCCGTAGACCCTCAAAACGCATACTTGAATTCCTTCTTAAACAACACGTTTAAAGACGATTCCTTGTTTAAAGACAAACAAACCCTGCTCCTGTTGAGTGCAGACGGCGCGGCTTACACGGCAGAACTTCCCACCATTACCGTTCCCGGTTTCGACGAATTGAACCCCGAACAAAACCGCATGGTCATTTCGTTCTTCGTGAAAACTTCGAATATGAAAGGGAAAACTAGCGCTTCGGTGACGTTGTTCGACGTAAACAATAAATCGAACTCCACCACCATTTCCGCAATCGACACTTCGGCTGCCGGCACGGTAAACGTAGACTCCGCTACGGGACAAGATGAAGACGCCGATATCTACGAAGGTTGGCAACAATGCTTCTTCTTCGTGGAAAACCCCACCACGGAAAACAAAACGTTCGCAATTCGCGTAAATCTCGGCCCTGAAACGGTGCTCGATAAAGCCAGAACGGATTTCTATCCCGGCTATGCGGCGTTTACCTCTTTCCAATATAGAACGATTTCCAAAACGGAATACTCGTACGCAAAAACGGGTACGTACACCGCCATCATCTCCCTTGAAGATGCAGAAGAAGAACGTTCCCCCGCTTCGTTTACCGACGCAACGTCTATCGGTAAAAATATCGAAAATACGCTTGCAGACGCAGCGGACTACCGCGGTGTGTACGGTGGTAGCGCGTACGTTTCGCGCACGGGCACGGATAAGACCGTGAACGACTATGCTTACGCGGGCTTGATGAACTCTAAGTATATCGACGAGTATTTAAACCAAGCAGCAGGCGACGCCGATTACTGGCTTAACAAAGTGAACGCTTCTGCCGATAAGCCTTTCTTGGAATCGTTATTCGGGGACGCTACGCAACCTATGCTCGTTTATAACGACGGCGTGAAGTCCTACGGTTATATCGGCAAATCTCAAACGATCTCCACGGGCACGCTCAAAGCCGTTTCCGTCCGTGTGAAAGTTTCCGGCAACGCAACCGCTTACGTTTACCTTTCCGATATGGACGACGTAGACTTAGAAACTTCCCTTTCTATCGGTAGAAACGTTTCTTACTGGTACGATAAAGACGGCAACGTTTGCGACAAAGATCCGAATGCAGACGGTTTTAGCACGAAAGTAAACGTGGCGTTCAAGTTGCAACCTAACGGGCTCTACAAAGTGAACCCTAACTGGAACAAAGCAAGTACCGTGGACGCAAACGCATACTTTGCAAACTACGCAAACTATGCAGAAGACGATAATAAGAATAAAGTAGTTGCCGAAAACGGCGTTTCTTACGACTATACTTCTAAGTGGAGAAACGACGGCAACGACGGCATTGCCTTCTATTATAAGGACGGCGCGTATTACGCCGATAGCAATTATCAAACCCGCGTGTACGATTTCTCCGCCGTTTCCGCACTTCCCGTTCGCTATACGGCAACCGAATCGAAATCCCTTGTGGCTACGGTAGAAAACACGGCAGGCGCTTGGAAGACCGTCACCTTCTTCGTGAAAGCAGGCGTAGCGGAAAAGAACTTCCGTTTGGAAGTTTGGAGCGGCTCGCGTGACGGCTCGGTAGTGAACGAAGCAGGCTCGTACGTGCTCTTCGACTATAATTCTTACGGCGAATTCACCGACGACACCTATAA
>JAFTHR010000222.1 GCA_017457345.1 Clostridia bacterium
AACCGTCGAACACGTAGCCTACACGCGTCGGTTCGTTTAAGGTAATCGTATCCGTGTGTACGTTATACGAATCGGGGTTTGCTACTGCGAGCGTACCGCCTGCCAAATCGTAACTGAGTGCATACGTATCCAGTTCCCACGTTGCCGTTAAGGAGACGTCTGCCGTGACCGGAGCGCTGAAATCGTACGCTTCGCCACCTGCCGTCACCCAGCCCGTAAACGTGTAGCCAAGTTTCGTGGTGGTAGGCGCTTCAAACGTTTCGTTTTCGTCGATCTTAAACCCAGAAACCGCAGAGCCGCCGTCCGTATCGAAAGATACGTTGAACGTTTGCGCGCGGTACACGTTCACCGTGTAAATTTTGCTTTCCGCGCCGTTAACAACTTTAATATAGAAGGTGTTATCCCCTTCTGCAAGTTCTACGATTTTGCTTCTAAATACAAGGTTGCATTCGGGATCGCTACATACCGTGTAGGTTGCACCGTCGGCAACTTGCACTTCTTCGCCCATATACAAAATGGTGGTAACGTTGGAAACTTGGTCCGTCAACACGTCTCCCGCGATATCAAAGTAATACGCGCGAATATCCGTGCCCGTAAGATCGTTTTTGCCCGTTTCAATAGAACCGCAATCGATCTTCGTCACGTTATCCGTTAATTCCACGTACAAATGTCCGTTTTCAATATACACCGTTTTGATGCCGACGCCCGTTGCGCCTACCGAGCCTGCCTGACCGTCGGTCCCTTCCGCTTTCACGCCGAGATTTTGCCAAGAAGCACCGTTATCATACGAAACTTCCCACATTTTCGTGGTGGGGTTGATTTGTACTTTGGGGGAAACGCCGGCAGCGCCGTCCTGCCCTTTTACCGTACCGCAATTAATCGGTTCGCTACCGTTATCAAGTTGTATGTACAAAACGCCGTTTGCAATATACGCTTGCGAAACGCCAACGCCGGTAGCACCCGTTTGACCGGGATCGCCTTTAATCGTTTCCATAAACTCTTCTAACGAGCCGCTATATCCAAGCGATTGCGCTTTTGCATACACCGTGTCGATATTCCAAACGGTGATTTCACCAGAAGATCCACCACCTTGCGAACTGGAACTACTCGAAGAAGAACTGCTTTGCGAAGCGCTTTGAGAACCACTTGCCTTATCGCCGCCACCGCTACTTCCAACCGTCGCACAGCCCGAAATAGTGAACGCCGCACAAAGCGCCGTGATACCTACGAGCCCAGATGCCAGCCATTTTTTCATAACTATATACCTCCTTAATGGCATTATTTTTGCCACAATTATTCATTATTTGTTATTTTATCACAAATTAATAACTTTTTCAAGTAGGTTAACAAAATTTTTTCCATTTTTTTTATGAATATCGGCAGGCTAAAAACGGATATAATAATACATAAACGTTTCTTTGGAGGGAGTATGCACAAGATCTTGTTCACGGGCGGCGGAAGCGCCGGGCACGTTGTTCCAAGCGTTGCTTTAATCAACGAACTTTTAAAAACCGGCAAAGCCGACCTTTTTTATATGGGTACGGACGGCATTGAAAAACGGATTATTAGCGACTTGCATTTACCCTACTATGAAATTCATTGCCCAAAACTCATCCGCGGCGGTCTGCTTTCGCTCGCAAAGAACCTTTCCGTGCCGATTGCCTACCGCAAAGCAAAAGCCGAAGCAAAGGCGGGGCTTGAAAAAATTAAACCCGATCTCGTCTTTTCAAAGGGGGGCTACGTTGCCCTGCCCGTGGTGGCGGCGGCGCACGATTTAGGCATTCCTTGCTTAACCCACGAAAGCGATTTTTCGCTAGGGCTTGCAAACAAATTAATGGCAAAAAAATGCAAAAAAGTACTCACCGCTTTTCCCGAAACGGCAAACACCGTTAAAAACGGAAAATACTGCGGCGCACCGCTCCGTGCAGAACTCTTTACCGCCGAGAAAAAGGATGGTAAAAAACGGTTTGGTATTACCGACGGAAAACCCGTTCTACTCGTATTCGGCGGCGGAAGTGGAAGCGATAAGATCAACGCCGCCGTGCGAAGAAACGTGCTCGCGCTCACCGAAAACTATAACGTTATTCACGTTTGCGGACGGGGCAAAACGCTCATTTCCAAACTCAATCGGTACTATCAATACGAATTTTTAAACGATATGCCCTTGGCTTATGCCTGTGCAGACGTTGTTTTATGCCGCGCGGGTGCAGGCGCACTCTTTGAAATTTTAGCGTTAAAGAAAAAGGCGATATTCGTGCCTTTGGAAGGGCAAACGCGCGGCGATCAACTCCAAAACGCCACGTATTTCAAAGAAAAAGGGCTTTGCCACGTACTCCGCGAACAGGCGCTTACCGATAATCTCCCCGCCGTAATCGAGCAAACTTTAAAGGACGATAAACTTGCCGCCGCCCTTGCCGTACACCATTTCCATAACGGCACGAAAAACGTTCTTTTCGAGATCCGGAACGCCTTAAAAAAATGAAACGGATGTACGTCCCTTCCCCCGACGGCACGGGGTACGTCCGTTTACCACGCGCAAAAAAAGAGCGGTTTTTTACCAAGAAAAAACTGCTCCTTTTCCTTTTCTGCATCATTTTGCTTATCGCCGTAGTCTTCTTCTTTTTCCAGCGAAACGCCACCCGCGTTCTCATCTCTATTAGCGAAGCGACCATGCGCGCTTCCACCACCATTGCCGTGAACGACGCCGTGTATTACACCCTTTCAGACGGCATTCGTTACGAAGATTTAGTCACCGTGGAACAAAACGAAGCAGGCGACGTGGTAGGGCTTTCGGCAAACGCCTTGAAGATCAATAAAATCGCGCGGGATACGGCGTCTATTTCTCAATCAAATTTAAAAAATTTGAGCCTAAACGGCATCCCCGTCCCCCTTGGCGCGTTAACGGGGATAGAAGCGTTTGCAGGTTTAGGACCGAGCATCCGCTTCCGCATTATTCCCGTGAGCAGCGTGGCGTGCGATTTTACCTCTTCGTTCGAGAGCGTGGGAATTAACCAAACCAAACACTCCATTTATATGAACGTGATTGCCGATATTAGTATCGTTATGCCCTCTCGCACCGAGAACTTTGCCGTCACAACGGAAATTTTGGTGGGGGAATTCGTTATCGTGGGAAAAATCCCCGAAACGTACCTGCAAACGGACATTTTCGGGGACACGATGGATCTTGCGCCATAAAATTAGTTTTTCTTGCTACGGGAACGGAAGATGAGCGCCATTACGAACGAAAAGACGATCGCCGCGCTAATTCCTGCACTAGCCGCGCTAAACGATCCCGTAATTGCACCGAACAAACCTTTTTGCGCCCCCTGAATTGCCCCGTTTGCGAGCAAATACCCGAACCCAGAAATGGGGACGGTTGCTCCTGCGCCGGCAAATTCCACCAGGTATTGATAGAGCCCTAACCCTTGCAATACAATCCCCGAAACCATAAAAATGACTAGGATTTTCCCTGCCGTAAGGTCGGTATAATTGATGACCACTTGCGCAATCATACATATCAAACCACCCACCGTAAACGCTTTTAAAAAACCAAACGCAATTTCGGCGTATTTAGACATAATTTCGCTATTCACCGCACCTTCTCCTTTTGCGCTTTATAACGCAATCAACCAGTACACGAGCCCTACCACCGTGCCAGACACCACGCCGAACACCAAACTAGGACCGCACACAATAAACATTTTCGCCGCAAGCCCGTACACCATCCCTTCCGTTTTAAATTCTATCGCAGGGGATGCAACGCTGTTGGCAAAACCCGTAATCGGCACGATGGATCCCGCGCCTGCGTGGCGACCGATTCGATCGTACACGCCAAAGCCCGTAAGAAGCGTGCCTAAAAAGATTAAAGTGATGCTAACCGTGCCCGCAAGTTCGTCACCCGTGAGCAAAAACACGTCACGCAATACCACGCGAAAAAACTCCCCTACGCAACAGATTAATCCCCCCACGCCAAAGGCGCGCAAGCAGTTTTTGAAATGCGAAGTGGGTGGGGAAAGGGAGTCTACGTATTCTAAATACTTTTTATTCAAGTTTTCGTTATCACGACCGGTCATTTTACTTCTCCAAATTCCGTTTTTTGCACCCGTTCAGGGAAACAACGTTCCCGCTCTTCCGTTTGTAAACTTTGCTTTGCAAGCGGTATCTTTTCTGCATTTTCCATACCCATACTTTACGCATTTTTCCGCAAAACTATACAAAAAAAGCACCACAATCGGTGCTTTTTCTTGTTTCTTTTATTTAGCCGTTAATCGCTACACGAGCCGTGCGCGCACGCGGCAATAATATAACTCTCGTTGTAATCGTCCGTAAAGGTCAATTCAAAGTTCATCACCTTTTTCACTTCCCTTTTTCCCGCACTCTCTTTTAAAAAATAGAGTTGCCCTTTTTCAGCGTACACGGGCGCAAGGTATACGGGCTCGCCCTTATTCTTGCCTAAATAGGCGTTAAACCACGCGAGCGGTTTGCCGATCAATTCTTTGAGATTTATAGACGTGCTTTCAATTAAACGCTCGTCGTTAAAGTTCCCGCGGTTAACTAGGTACACGTTCACGCAAACGCTCTTAATTCTAGCGTTTTTACAGGTAAAGGACTCCGCTTGCAAAAGATTCGCAAAAAAGCGATTTTTTTCTTCTAATTCCTGCTTTAATGAATCGGCAAACGGCACGCCGCGGCTATACTCTTCTAGCATTTTTTCGCACAATTCTTCCCCTTCTTCGTCGCTATAAAAATCGGGGATTGTGAACGAAAGCGTTTCCTGCTCTTTTCCGCACTCAAACTCTTCTAACGAGTATTCGTACCCGTTTTCATTCGTCTTTCTAAAATAGATTTCCATACCCTTTATCCGTTAAAGTTCTTTTCTTTCCACGAAAGCGCGCGTAAGCGTCACGTCGTCGGTGTACTCAATTTCCGAGCCGACGGGAATCCCGTGAGCAAGGCGGGTCACTTTAATCCCCAAAGGCTTGATAAGGCGAGCAATATACATTGCCGTTGCTTCTCCAGAAGTATCCGAGTTCGTTGCCACGATCACTTCTTCCACGCCGTCTGTGTTCAAACGCGCAAGCAATTCTTTCACGCGGATGTCGTTCGGGCCAACGTTTTGCAGCGGATCGATTACCCCGTGAAGCACGTGGTACACGCCCTTATATTCGTGCAATTTTTCAATGGAGATCACGTCCTTCGGCTCTTCTACCACGCAAATAGTTTTCTTATCCCGCAAACGGCAAATTTCGCACTCTTCACCTTCGGTGAAATTTCCGCAAGTTTTGCAGTATTTTACCCTGCGTTTTACGCCGATAATGGCATCCGCAAAGGCGCGAGCATCACTCTCGCTCATATTCACGATTTTGTAAGCGTAGCGCTGTGCCGACTTCTTCCCTACGCCGGGAAGTTTGGTGAACTCGTTAATGAGCCGACCGATCGGTTCAATAAAAATATCCATCTTTTAAAGCATTCCTCCAAGTCCGCCCATATCGCCGTATTTACCCATCTTTTCTTCGTATACTTTATCGGCTTTGGCATAACCGTCGTTTATAGCAGCCATAATAAGATCTTCGAGCATTTCAATATCTTCGGGGTCTACCACGCTTTCGTCAAGTTCAATCCCGTTGATAATTTTTTTAGCGTTCATATACACCACAACCGCTTCGCCTGCCGCCGTACCGACTACTTCCCAATCATCCAAAAGTTCTGCGGTTTTGGTCATTTCCTCTTGCATTTTCTTTGCTTGCATCATCAAGTTTTGCATTCCTGCGTTGCCGCCTTTAAATCCTGCCATAATTCTATCCTCCGATATTTTTTCTTATTTCAATTTTACGTTTACGCCGCTAAACGACTTTCTAATTTCGGCAACGGCGCTATTGAACGCATCTCCATCCTTTGCGCGCAAACGCACTTCAAAGCCGTTTTCCGCAATCCCGATTTCCGCGAACGCCGCTTGTAAAACGGCATAATGCTCGCTCTTTTGCAAAGAACGGTACGCCGTGTCGCTCGTGGTTTCGCACACGAATAAACCGCCTTCGTAGTGGCAATCTAAATCCATACACATAGTGACGAGCACCGCGTTCTTGCTTGCCCTTCTAATGGCGCGCAAAAACGAACCGTACGTTGCCTTTGCATCAGACGTTGCCTGCGGCGGGCGCTTGCTAACCGCCGCCGTTTTCGGCGCGGTTTGCGGGGGCGTATCGAAATACACGAACCCACCCGTTTCTTCTTCGTCGGGCGGCGGCGTTTGACCGATATACTCGTCTTCCACCACCGTTTCCGTCTTGTTCACTTCTTCTTTCTTCGGCTCTTTTTCAACCGCTACAATCGGCTTTTCGCTTGCTACGGGCACGCTCTGCGGCACGGAAATCGCTACCCTGCCCCCTTCTTTTAAGAGTTTTACTTCCTTTTCCAAGTCGGCAATGCGCGCAATCAACGCTTCCGTTTCGTAATCTTCTTCCGGCATACTCGCTTCCAGCACCGCCGCTTCAAACAACACGCGGGGCGTAGACGAATAGCGAAGGCTCGTTTCGATTTCCGCAAAGATTTGCGTCACTCTTAAATTGCGGTGACCGTCTACTTCCTGCACCGCTTGTTTTACCCGTTCAAACCGTTCGGCAGGATAGCCGAGCATAGCGTTTGCGTTTCGACAAGTTTTCACGAGCGCGCAGGCGTTTAAGCAAGAAAGCACGTCCTTTATCAACATAGAAACGCTCTTTCCTGCCGCTAAAAAGGCTTCCGTTTTTTCGTAAGCGCCGGTGCCGTTGGCACGCAATAAATCGGCGCAAAGATCGCAAGCCCCGTCGAAATCTGCCGTGCCGAGCACGGTGTTTACGTCGGCATACGTGAGAATGCCTT
>JAFTHR010000223.1 GCA_017457345.1 Clostridia bacterium
ACCAAGCAGTTCCGACAACGTTTTCACGTCCATACCGCACTCTAACGCACGAGTTGCAAAGGTATGGCGAAGCGAGTGAAAACCTTTATGCGGAATTTTCAATTTGTTTAGTAATAATTCAAACGTTCGCTGATAAGAGCGCACGAAAACGGGCTTTTCGCCGTCCGCTATTATATAATCGCAAGTGGAACGTTTTTTGATGCTTTTAAGTAACGGCAAAATTTGTTTCGGCAAAGGAATTATACGCCGAGAATGAATGGTCTTGGGACTATCCATTATTCGCGAGTGTATTCCGTTTATTGTTCCATCGTGGCAAGTTTTCGCTACAACAAGCAATCCTTTGTCGAAATCTATATCCGACCACGTAAGCGCAAGAAGTTCTCCAATTCGCAAGCCTGTGTAAAGGCATAAAACAATCCCGAATAGTTTGTCCTTCTTGCTATTCAGTACGGCATTTTCTATTTTCTTTTGCTCTAAAACTGTAAAACAATCTACTTGTTTTTCTTTCGTTTTAGGGCGTTTTATTTTGTTTGCAACGTATTCGGGTGTAATTCCTATTAAATGTGCTGTTTTTAGAGAGTTTTGTAGCACCGATATAACGGTGTTTACAAAGTTTGCCGATAAGCCTTGTTTTGTTTTCTTGTTTCCGTTTGTAAGTAGGCTTGTTATAAAGCGTTGTAGAGCGATAACGGATATTTCCGTTATATCATAGTTTCCAAGCGCAGGGCTTATATGTAATTTGATGATTTGCCGATATCTTTCATAAGTTCGTTGTTTTGATGACGGCTTAATATAATTTTCAAGCCATTCATTAAGCCAAGTTATATATTTCATTATTTTTCTCCTTTTAGTGTTATTATAATTTTAACTTTTTTGCACGAAAAAAGAGCCAAGTTTTAACCCTTGACTCTTAAATCGTTTATTTTTATTTAGTTTTCTATCAATTGTAATTGTTTCCGAGTGTTAAAAAAGGTTAGAACGTTTTTGTCCTAACCTTTAAGATTATTTGTGAATTGCTCGCTTTTGTGAATTTTATTGTTTGTCCATATTGTTGGTTTACGACACTATACTTTCAAATGAAAGTTGTATGTTTTGCAAAGCAAAAAAAGACTAACGAAAAATTATTCGTTAGTCTTTTACATTGTCTGTAAAAAAATCCCTACGGGAAAAGCGCATAACGCCGTCCGTTTTAATTATTTCTTTTTGTTTTTAGGCTTGCGAATACGGTTCAAACGCTTGTTCATATCCAAGAGTTCTTCTTTCGTGAAGTTCACGTTCATAGAACCCATCATGCTCGTTAAACGAAGTACGGTGAAGCCGCCCATCATTTGCATCATACCGCTATTGATTTCAAAGCCCATTGCTTTCGGCTTTTCTTTGCCTTTGCCGCTGCCTTGAAGGGATTTTTTAATCTTTAAGCCCATTCTCATGAACCAAAGTTTTCCCCTAAGCGTGCTCATACTATCGCCCAACTTATCGTTTAAGGAGAATCTACCTTCCGGTGCGTCGATATCGAACCAATTCAAAATAGCGCCTTGTTCTTTTAAGCGATACTGCTCGTCGAACACTTCCACTTTGCAAAGTTTTCCTTCGTCCGTTAAATCGCCCGCTTTTGCAACGATCGTGCTCTCCCCTTCGTTCTTCACTTCAAAGTAGAAGAAATGGTCGGGTGCGGTCTTTTTACCAACGCTTACGCCGTTTACGAACAACTCTACTTCCGGTTGGTTGGAGTATACGGTCACTTTCGTCACGTCTTCCACACGGTTTACGTAGCGCTTGCCGCAAAGGTGCACGAAAGGCTCGCTAGAAAGCCACGCTTTGTATGCGTAGAACGCGTCCTTTTTATACTTTCTGTCAATCGTGACAAGACCTTTGTGGTTTTGTCCGTTTTCACCGCCTTCCGCACGGGCGTCCGCACCGAAATCGAACATATTCCAAACGTGCGTTGCCCACATATATTTGCGGGTAAAGAGTTGTTTAATAAGTTCTTCGTGATAGAACGCCTGGTATTCTTC
>JAFTHR010000224.1 GCA_017457345.1 Clostridia bacterium
CCGAAGAAGAAAGCGAGCACGCTACCAAGCCCGATCGTTTCATCCTTGACCCTATCGACGGCACGGTGAATTTGGTCCGTGGCTACGATAAGAGTTCCGTTTCCCTTGCGCACTATTTAAACGGCGAAGTTGTGTTCGGCGTGGTGTTCGACCCTTATACGAACGAGTTATTCTTCGCGTTAAAAGGCAAGGGTGCACACTTGTACCGCACGAGCCACGGAATAGGAAGGCTGCTTAAAATCGGCGTGGAAAATTATCAAGGCGGAGTGCTTTCCGTATCAAACGAGCCCCCCGAAAATGCAATTATAGAATTCGGCGCTGGCTCTACGAATAAAACCGCCGCAAAACAAAGTTTTGAAATTGCCGAAAAAGTATTTTTGCATTGCCGCGACCTTCGCAGAATTTGCTCCACCGCACTTTCCATTTGCTACGTGGCGGCGGGTAGAATTGACGGTTATTTTGAAAAGAAAATTAAATGTTGGGATTATGCCGCAGGTACTTTAATTTTAGCCGAAGCAGGCGGCGTCTCCTCGCAATGGAACGGCGAGAACTTAACTTTCAACGAGCCCTCAACTATCGTTGTAGGCAATCCAAAAACACACGGGTACTTGCTTAGCGTGCTCAACTAACGGAGAAAATTGCAAATGAAAAAAATCGGATTTATTCTTGGCTTACACGGCGTTGTGTTCACTATTTTCACCCTTGTGAACATCTTAATCGACGAGTACGTGTACACCTTTTTATCGAGCCTTATTCACTCTACCTTTTTTATCGAATTATTCGATTGGTTGATCGCAGGTTCGCTTTACGTTATCTTATACCGCATCATTTTCGGCTTGTTCGAGTTCTTCACCATTAGAGTAAAAAAGGACATTTTGCCGATCGGCGGAAAGTGGTATCACGTGCACATTAAACTGAACGTGGACGGTTCGTTCAAAAACGTAGACTTTTTGCGCGGCGGCGAAACGAACGTAAGCCAAGAACTTAACGACGTCACCTTTGAAGCAGTTAATCATTTGATTACTCTCAAAGACGATAAACTTGACGTTGAAGACAATCCCAGCAAAAACACTACTTGGACTTCTTGGGCGGTTGACTGGCAGGGGAAAGAAGTACTTACCACCTGCTTTAAAGCACGCACACTTAGCCCGGAAAGCGGCGTTAGCACCGATCGGCACGGTATTCACCGTTTGAAAATAGACTTATCCAAAGGCGTGATGAACGGCGATTTTGCCGACGAATATCCTTCCCCGAACCGCGGTTTGCTTTTCTTCTTCCGCGACGAACAAAAACGGAATGAATTCGCCGAAAACTTCTTGAGAAATAAACACCTGTAATCGAAAAAAATTAAGGAACTCATTATGGAAACAGAAAACAACTCGGAACTCAAAGAGCGTAAACTTCCGCCGAAAATTACAAAGGAAAACATTTTACCGGAAGGTACGTTAAAAAATAAAATTTGGTACGTAGTGAAAGTGATTAGCATTTTATTGCTCTCTTCTTTCCTGCTCTCTTTCGCTATGCACTACCTTATTGCCCCGAACGGCTTTGCCACGGGCGGCATTGCGGGGATCGCCATTATTTTAGAAGTTTCAACAAAGGGATTTATCCCTCAAAGCGCCACCATTTTATGCTTAAATTTACCTTTGATTATCATTGCGTTCTTCCAAGTTCGCAAACGCTTTGCCTATTTAACCACGGCAAACATTTTAATGCAATCCGGTTGGCTCTTTTTAATGGAACACTTACCGCTCTCCCCCATTGTGTTCGGCGAACAAAAATTCTTTGCCGCGCTTTCTGCGGGCGTTGTGGTTGGTATTGCCGTTGCACTCGTGTTTAAAGCGGGTGGGAGCACGGGCGGCACGGATATCATTGCCGTGATGATCCAAAGAAAATACCAAGCTTCTTCTATCGCGCGCATGATCTTTTTGGTAAACACCGTGGTAATCGGCGCTTCTTTCTTTGTGTTTAGAACCGCCGCGGATACCCCCGTCAATCAACTTTTACCTATCCTAATGGCGGCTTTTGAACAATACGTGGAAAGCAAAACGAACGAATCCATTTCCAGCGGCTTCCAAGCGGCGGTAGAGTTCCGCGTGATCACCACAAAGTCCGAAGAGTTAGCCCAAGCAATTATGTTTGAACTCGGCCACGGCGTGACGGTTATCCCCTCTCGCGGGATGTATTCCGGGGAAGAAAGACCGATGCTCGTATGCGTTATCCATCGCCGCCAAATCGCCGCTTTTAAAAAGGTTTTAAAGGAAATCGATCCAGACTCGTTTGCGTTTATGACGAACGTTTCCCAAGTGGTAGGGCTCGGCTTCTTCTCTGGGGAAATCTAAAAAGCGCGAAAAAACATTAAAACCGCGCCAAAAACGCGGTTTTTTTATGCCTAAAACGATTTTTTTTACACAATCCTTGACAAAAAAAGGAAAATGGGGTATAATAAGAATACGGAAGTGAAACCGCTTTCGATTTTTAAAATAAAGGGGAATAAACTTTATGAACAAAGGTGATTTAATCAGAGAAATGGCAGAAAAGGCAGGCTTTTCGCAAAAGGACGCAACGATTGCGTACAACGC
>JAFTHR010000225.1 GCA_017457345.1 Clostridia bacterium
AAAATTTGCGTTCTCTTTTTGCGATAAATTAACGAGTATAACGGTATCAGAGAATAACACGGCATACGCAAGCCAAGACGGAATCCTGTATAATAAAGCAAAAACAGAATTTATTCTTATTCCCGCTAATTTGGGTGGCGATATTAGGATACCAAACGGCGTAATAAGTATTGACGCAGATGCGTTCTATAATTGCTCTAATTTAACGAGCGTAGTAATCAGTGATAGCGTGACGAGTATCGGCGATTCTGCGTTCTCTTATTGCCCTAATTTAACGAGCGTCTATTACAAAGGCACGGCAAGTGATTGGGAAAATATAGCGATTGACGTCGACGGCAACGACAATTTAACTTCGGCAACGCGGTATTATTATATCGAAAACCAAGCGGACGTGCCTACGGACGGCGGCAATTATTGGCACTACGTAGAGGGCGTGCCTACCGCTTGGTAAGCAAAACCACAAATCAACGCAAGTTTATAAAGGGATTTTCATTTTCTATGGAAGTCCCTTTTTTTGCGCCTTTCAATTCGTTTTCCCGTTTACCGTAATTTAAAAAATGAATTACACGGGCAAGTTTTTTTAATTTTTTCGATTTTAGGGCAAGAAATTTGCAAAAACGGCGCAGAGAAAGTTGCTTTCTTTTGAAAAAAAGAGTACAATAGAGTGGAAATAAAAAACGACTTGGAGAACTACTATGGAAAAAAGAGTTGCATCGAGAATGTCCGCGATTTCGCCGTCGCTTACGCTTGCCATTTCGGCAAAGGCGAAAGCAATGAAAGAAGCGGGGGAATCGGTGGTATCGTTCGGGGTAGGCGAACCCGATTTTAACACGCCCGAACACATTATCAGCGCCGCAAAAGCCGCGTTGGATGCAGGTCACACCAAATACACGCCGTCTTCGGGCTTACTGTCCTTGCGCAAAGCCATTTGTAAGAAGTTCGAGCAGGATAACGGCCTTTCGTACGAGCCTTCGCAAATTATCGTATCCAACGGGGCAAAGCACTCCATTTTCAACGCTTGCTACGCGCTTTTAGACGAAGGGGACGAAGTCATCATCCCCGCGCCCTACTGGCTTACCTATCCGGAAGTGGTAAAGGTATGCGGCGGTGTGCCCGTGGTTATCAACGCGACCAAGGAAAACAAATTCAAAATCACGCCCGAACAACTCAAAGCGGCGATCACGAAAAAGACGAAGATGCTCATTTTCAACTCCCCGTCTAACCCCACCGGTGCGGTGTATACGGAGGAAGAAGTGCGCGCCCTTGCCGCCGTTTGCGAAGAAGCGAACATCTTTGTTTTGTCGGACGAGATTTACGAAAAACTTTGCTATAACGGCGTGAAACCGTTTTCGTTTGCCAAGGTAAGCGAAAAGATGAAAGATCTCACAATCACGATCAACGGCGTTTCTAAATCGTACGCTATGACGGGTTGGCGGATCGGCTACCTTGCCGCCCCGAAGGACGTTGCAAAAGCGATCGATTCTTTCCAAAGCCACGCCACTTCGAACGCGTGCTCCATTTCGCAATACGCCACGCTGGAAGCGCTTGCATCCCCTGCGGAAGAGATTGAACAAATGGTAAAGGTGTTTGATGCCCGCCGCGCTAAAATTTTAGCGCTCGCCGCACAAATTAGCGGCGTTTCTACCGTTGAGCCAGACGGCGCGTTCTACGTAATGCTCGTAATCAGCGAACTCTTCGGCAAGAAACACGGCGATAAAGTAATCGACGGATCGATTGCGTTTGCCGACGCGCTTTTAGAGAGCAAAAAGGTTGCAACCGTGCCCGGCGTATCGTTCGGCGCAGACGATTGCGTGCGCCTTTCGTACTCACTTTCGGAAGCGGATATCGAAGAAGGATTAAAGAGAATTAAAGAGTTTGTAGAAGAACTTGCGTAAAAAACACGCAAAAAAGTTTTTGGATTTGGGAAAAAATTTACGAAAAGGTCTTGAAATTACACAAAAAATTTGGTAAACTATAAGAAACCGAAAGGAAATCTCTCTTTACTTTCGGAGCAAGACGTTTTTTGGGAGGAACAATTATGATTAAAATTATTTACGGCGCGAAAGGTACTGGTAAAACCAAAATGATGATTGATGCCGCAAACTCTTCGGTTGCGCAAGCAAAAGGTCATTTGATTTTCATCACGGATACCAAGCGTTATATGTATGATTTGGAACGCGAAGTGCGTTTTATCGACGTTAGCGAATACGACGTTGCTGGCGAAGCAGCGCTCTGTGGGTTCATTAAAGGCGTTATTGCCGGCAACCACGATAACGAATACGTGTTTATCGACGGCGTGGTGCGCATTGCAGGCAAACCCGTTGCGGAAATGGCAACGTTCTTCTATATGCTCGATAAAATTGCGGAATCGAACGGCTTAACGATCACCGTTGCCGTTTCGGCGAGCAAAGAAGAATTGCCCGATTTCGTTACGAAATATCTTTAATTTCGAGCACGGCAACTTCTTATTAGGATTATAACGGGAGTCGGGCGGAACAAACCGTGCCGACTTCTTTTTTGGAAAGTATCCACGTATAAACGCAAAAAATTTAGGCAATAAAAAAAGAAAAACGAAAGGTGTAATGTTATGTATTTTATCAGTACGCGCGGCGGAAAAGGAAAAGTGACCGGTGCGGAGGCGATCGTAAAGGGGTTGGCTCCGGACGGCGGCTTGTACGTTCCTGAAAAATTCCCCGCGATTGTAGGCGAAGAGTTTGAAAAAATGATAGAAATGGACTACCCCGAACGGGCGGCGTTCGTTCTGTCTAAATACTTAAGCGATTTAGGGGAAGACTTTTTGAAAGAGGCTTGCAAAAAAGCCTATTCCACGTTTGAGGGAACGGACCCTGCGCCGCTCGTAAAAGTGAAGAACGGCTTGTACGTGCTCGAACTTTTCCACGGCCCTACGTGTGCGTTCAAAGATATGGCGCTCACCGTGTTGCCCCGCTTATTAAAGCGTAGTTTAGAAGTGACGGGCAGCAGCGACGACGTGCTCATTTTAGCCGCAACCAGCGGGGATACGGGTAAGGCTGCGCTCGAAGGGTTTAAGGACGTTGAGGGCACGAAAGTTGCCGTATTCTATCCCGAAGAAGGCGTGGCGAAAATGCAACGCTTACAAATGGCAACGCAAGACGGGAACAACGTGTTCGTTGCAAGCGTTAAGGGCAATTTCGACGATTGCCAACGCGCCGTTAAAAATATGTTCGCGAGCGAAGAGTTCAACACCAAGTTGAAAGAAAACGGTATGCGCCTTTCGAGTGCGAACTCCATTAACTTCGGTCGTTTAGCGCCGCAAATTGCATACTATTTTTCGGCGTATTTGGATCTTTTAACGGGTGGCCAAATCACGAACGGCGAAGAAGTGGACTTCTGCGTTCCCACGGGCAACTTTGGGGATATTTTGGCAGGCTGGTACGCAAAACAAATGGGCTTACCCGTGAGAAGATTGCTTTGCGCTTCGAATAGAAACCGCGTGCTTGCAGACTTTATCGCAACGGGGAAATACGACGTAAAGCGTCAATTCTACCGTACCATGTCCCCGTCAATGGACATTTTAATCTCTTCGAACTTAGAGCGTTTGTTGTTTGAAATCAGCGGCAGAAACGCAAAACTTACGGCGGAGAGAATGGCGGCGCTTGCCAAGGACGGCGAGTACACGATCACGGAAGAAGAACGCGCGAAAATCGCCGCCGATTTCTACGGCTTGTACGCAAGTGAAGACGATATGGTGGAAGCCATGTACGATATCTTTGAAGACTACGGCTACGCAATGGATACCCACACGGGCGTTGCGGCGTACGTTGCAGACGTATACCGCGAAAAGGAAGTGAATAAAAAAGACTTCACGCCTATGGTTATTCTCTCCACGGCAAGCCCGTACAAATTCCCGCAAGACGTGTTGTACGCTCTTACGGGGAACGACGTGAAGGATAGTTTTAAAGGGGTGAAGAGATTGAACTTGCTCACGGCGATGAAACCGCCGAAGAGTTTAATGGAACTCCGTTATAAGCCGGTGCGTTTCACCACGGTGTTGCCCGCAAAACTTGAAAAAATGTCGGAAGCGGTGCTTGAATTCGTGGGTGGGAAAATCGTTCCCGTGCCCAAAGCCACACACTAAGATTTTTGTTAAATAGGTGATAAAATCCGTTATTTCTTGTGAATAACGGATTTTTATTTGCTTTTTACCTGCACGCGTGTTATAATAAAACTACTAGCGATAGAAAAGGAGAGCGTAATGTTCGGGTATATTCGCGCCGATAGGCCGTATCTATATATGAAAGACGACGTGCTGTATAAGGCAATGTACTGCGGCGTTTGCAAAGGGATTTCGTCCGTTTGCGGACAGACTGCGCGGATGGGACTTTCGTACGACGTCACCTTTCTCTCCATTATTTTGCACAATATCGCGGGGGTAGACGTAAAGATTGAAAAATCCCATTGCCTTACTCACGTGATAAGAGCGAAACCGATGGCGCAGGTAGACGAAATCACCCGTATGCTCGGCGCGGTGAATACCGAACTTGTGTATTATAAGTATACGGACGATATCAACGACGGCGATAAAGGCAGGGGGAAACGGTTGTGGTTCGTAAAGGGGCACAAGCGTGCGCAAAAGGCGTATCCTGAAATTTCCCGTATTATAAAGGAGCGGCTTGCCGAACAAGAAGAGCGGGAAAAAAGCGGTGTGGAGAGTTTGGATATCGCGGCGGACGCCACGGCAAACATCCTTTGCGAACTTTCGGGGTATATCCTTGGCGAAAAGCGGAGCGCGTATACCGACGGACTGTTTTATTTAGTAGGCAAATGGATTTATTTAATCGACGCGTTAGACGATTACGATAAGGACGTGAAAAAAGGCGCGTACAATCCGTTTGTGCTCACGTATAAAAAGGAGAGTAAGCGAGCGCTAATTGAAAGCCACGCCGAAGAGATAGGATTTACGTTTGAATCGATCTTTGCGGGGATACGGGAAAACTTAGAAAAAATTCCGTTTCGGTTCAATCGCGATCTTTCGGATAATATACTACTTCGGGGCATTCCTGCTCAAACGAAACGAATTATAGGCTGCGCAGATTGCGCTTGTAAAAAAGGAGAACAATGATGATAAACGGCTACTACGAATTGCTTGGATTAGACGAAACGGCGACCGACGAAGAACTTCAAGAACGCTACGAGCAATTGCGCGAAAAATACAAAGAAGAACGTTGGCAAGACGGCGCTGCGGGCAACGAAGCGGCGAAAATGCTCACGAAAATCGAAGTGGCGTATAAAGAGATCGTTGCTTTTAGAAAGGAAAATAAAGACCGCAAAGAAGGTGGAAACGCCTTTGAAGAAATCGCCGCGCTTTTAAAACAGGATAAAGTTTCCGAAGCGCAAGCCCGTCTCGACGAGTTCAACGAACGCGGCGCAGAGTGGCACTACTTGCAAGCGGTTGTCTTCTTTAAGAATAACTGGACTAACGATAGAAAAAATCAACTGGAAATCGCTATGCAAATCGATCCTGAAAACACTAAGTATCGAGAAGCGTATGGAAAGTTGAACGCAAGGGCGAACGCGCAGCAACAAGCGGCGCAAAACCCCTATACAGGGCAGGGACAAACGCAAAATAACGACCAAGGCGAGAATTACCGTCCCGAAGAACAAATGGGTGGAAACGCGTGTTCGGATTGCGTTAGTTGTTGCTACACCTACCTTTGCGTAGACTGTTTATTCTCCCTTTGCTGCGGATGTCGTTAATCGGGTGAAGAGATGAAGTTTACCGCCTACGAGATAGCGTTATCGGCTCTTTCGTGTGCGCTTGCAACCATTTTACTCACCCTTGGCACGTATATCCCCGTGCTCCTTTTCACGGGGTATTTATTCGGCAGTATCGCGTTGATGTTGCCGCTTGCCAAAGGCACGTATAAAGGGTTTGTGCTTGCGTACTTAGCCACCGTTGTGCTCACGTTGATATTTAACGGGTTTAACTTTTTCGACGTGTTGCCGTTCGCCGTATTTTTCGGCTTGCATCCGCTCGTGAACGAGTTGCAACTCAAAACCAAAATCAACGTGTGGCTTGCCTGCTTTGTAAAAGCGGTGTGGTTTGATGGGACTATGTATCTCGTATGGCGTTTTATTTTTGAATCCACCACGGCAATTCCGTTTGTGGACAAGTATTTTATTCCCATATTGATCGTGGTAGGCACGGCGTTTTTCGTGTTCTACGATTTCACGTTATACCGTTGCCGCGGCGTGGTGAATAAAACGGTGGAACGGTTTATAAAGAAATAAAAACTTCGGTTGTAGGGAGTTTGTTATGGTTGAAAAAAATCAAAGCATCACCGCATACGTAGAAAGCGTAACGGGTAGCGGAGAAGGAGTTATTAGGCACGAAGGAATCACTTTTTTCGTGCCTGCTTGTTTACCTGGGGAAAAGGTATCCTTCCGCGTGCTGAAAGTAAAAGGCGGCGTTGGGTACGGCAAGGTAGAAGAAGTGTTCACCCCTTCCGAGCACCGCGTGCGTCCGAAATGCCCCGTGTTTTTAAAATGCGGCGGGTGCACGCTCCAACACTTATCGTACGAAGAGCAGTTAAAATTAAAAGCCAAAACGGTGAAAGACGCGTTAAAGAAAATCGCGGGCATAGACTATGAAGTCCCCACGGCAATCGCAAGCGACGCCGAGTACGGCTATCGAAACAAACTGCAACTCCCTATCGGCGTGGATAGAGAAGGGAACACGGTGATCGGGTTTTTCGCCGAACGCAGTCACCGCATTATTCCGATCGAAGAATGTTCCATTCATCCAGATTGGGCAAAGCAACTAATCGCGGCGGTAAAAACCTATTCTTCCGCCTGCCACGTGAAGGGATATAACGAAGAGACGGGTTCGGGCGTTTTGCGCCATATCGTAGCGCGAGAAATCGGCGGAAGATTTATTTTCACGCTCGTCGTTGCCAAGGAAAAAGTGACGGGGCTTGGCTACTTAATTGAACTTTTACAAAAGAGTTTTCACGAATTCTCCCTGTACTTAAACTATCATTTTGAAAAAACCAACGTAGTATTTGGCGAGCGGTTTGAACTCGTACACGGTATCGGCTTTTTTGAAGCGGAAGAGTGTAGTATTCGCTATGAAGCGGGTCCCGTCACCTTTTTGCAGGTGAATAGCGGCGTGCGCGCGAAACTGTATAAAGCGGTGGTAAATCAAACGGTAGAAGATGGAAACGAAGTGGTTATCGACGCCTATTCGGGCGGCGGGTTAATGACGGCTATGCTCGCCAAAAAAGCCAAGCGCGCATACGGGATTGAGTTAGAGCGTGAAGCGGTGGCTTGCGCCGATTCCCTCAAAGCAAAGAATAAGTTAGAGAACGTGCAAAACGTATGCGGGAAGACGGAAGAAGAATTGCCCGGCGTACTTGCCAAAGAAGCGGGGGAGAAATTGCGTTTAGTGCTCGATCCGCCGCGGGCGGGGTTGCATAGGAGCGTGGTAGACGCGGTTATCCAAAGCGGGGTAGAAAGAGTGACGATTGTAAGTTGCAATCCTGCAACGCTTGCGCGAGATTTAGGGCTTTTAACGGGCACGCTAATAGACAGGGGTGGGGAACTTATCAAAGCGGAAACGCCTTTCGGCGCATACCGTATAGAAAAGATCCAACCGTACGACATGTTCCCCCAAACCAAACACGTTGAAACGTTAGTTTGTCTGACACGAAAATGAGCAAAAAACGGCTTAAAATAGGCAAAATCAAGCATTTTTGAGCAAATTTGAGCTAAAAATTCAAAAAATCGGTGTTCAAAATTAAAAAATGCCCCAATTTCGCCTTGGAACAAATGTGAGTTTTGAGCAATGCTCGAAAATACCATTTACAGCAGTTTAGTATAACATATCGAAAGGAGTCTTATGAAAAACAGATTTGTAGCCTTTAACATTTTAATAGCAATTGCGCTGCTGCTTGTTTTAGTGCTTAGTTTAATATTCACTTTCTCATATCAACAGCCGACGGGATTAAAACAGCAAACGGGTATTGTGTCTAAATTCAATCAATACGATGAGAAATGGTACGATAATATTTTTGGAAATTCTAAAGGTTCTTACTTCGATGTGCGATTTGAAGATAATTCTTACTTTGAGGCAACAGGAATATGCTATGACAACATTGATAGAAGATTATTTGAAGAGCTACAGATAGGCAAAGAACTTACGATTACTTATTTTGAAAAAAGTGGTGGATTAAGAAAAATATGCGCCCTTGAATATAACGGTGAAACATATTTATCACTCAACGATGTTTTGAATGAATATAGCAAAAACGAAAAGACCGCACATATTGTTGGTCCAACGATTATGGCACTCTCAATATCGGTAGGCGCACTTTTGTTTGTTGTTAACTATAAGAAAAATCGCGGGAAGTAAATGTACCTTTTGTCGTTACAACCCCCGTTTTTGACCGATTTTGAGACCTTTTGGTCTTATGACCCATGTTGAGACGCTCGTACATTTAACACGTCGAAAATAAAAAGGAGAGCATATGGAAGCAAGAGAAGCGATTTTAGGGCGCAGAAGCGTTCGAAAATTCACGGAAGAGAAAGTACCCGAAGAGTTGATTGCACAACTTTTAGAAGCGGGCTATAACGCACCGAGCGCGTGCAATAGAAAACCGCTAAAATTTTTCGTGATAACGAACGAGCAAACCCTTTCGGCGCTCAATAAAAGCGGTAAATTCACGAATATGCCTTCGCCGCTGGCGATCGTGGTAGCGGGGGATTTATCCCGCGCGCTCCCGTTCGGCTTTTCGCAGTACTGGGTTCAGGATGCCGCGGCGGCAACGGAAAATATATTGATTATGGCGCACGCGTTAGGGCTTGGCGCCTGCTGGAACGGCGTGTACGTGCAAGATAGTCTCGTTCAAAAAATCGGCGAGATTTTAGGGGCGGAGAAAAAGGTTGTGCCGTTCTCTCTCATTCGGATCGGCTATCCCAAACAAACGCCCCCGCCGCACGAAGGGTTCAACGAAAAGAGTGTGAAATATATTCGTTAACAAAGGAGAAAGGTAATGGAAAAGGAAATTAACAACGTATTGTTTTTAACAACGAAAGACG